>JBKJTK010000541.1:0-8492 GCA_046590875.1 Chiayiivirga sp. | reverse complement strand
CGGGTCGCAACAATGGCCAGCCACTTGTCCGTCACCAGCGGATCGCGCGCGTAACGCGCGTGGAACGCGGCCAGCGCCGCCTCCGCGTCCGGCGCGTCAAAGTGCACCAGCGCCGTCAGTGCGGCAAGGCGGTCGGTGAGATTGAGCGCCCGATGCGGCCGCGGCGCTGGCCGCATTCCACGCGCGTTACGCGCGCGATCCGCTGCTGACGGACAAGTGGCTGGCCATTGTTGCGACCCGGCCGCAAGCCGATACGGTCGAACGGGTGCAGGCGCTGCTGCACGATCCGCTGTGGTCGCCACGCAATCCCAACCGGGTACGCGCCCTGCTGGGCAGCTTCGCACGCAGTAACCCGATCGGCTTTCATCGCCGCGACGGCGCCGGCTACGCGCTGTTGTTCGCGCAGATCCCGGTCCTCGACGCGCTCAATCCCCAGGTCGCCGCGCGCCAGCTGACGGTGCTGGAGAATTGGCGTCGCCTCGATGCCGCGCGGCAGGCGTTGATTTCGACCCAGCTTCAGGCGTTGCCGGCGCTCGGACTATCGCGCGACAGCAACGACGTGGTGACCCGCCTGCTAGCCTGAACGGCCCGCGAGCCCGATGCGGCAACGGGTGATCCGGCTTCTGGCGCGTCGGTCGGTTTACGCGACAACGCCCGCTTTGCGGGCTGCGCGTTCGCTACGCTCCGTCGCTGAATCGCCGCCAACGGCACCGCGCGGGTTCAGCACGGATTTACCGCTGCGGCATAGACTTCCGGCTATTCACCCCGGGGGAACACCGTCATGATCCGCAGGATCGTCATCCTTTCATCGCTGCTGGCGCTGCTGGCCGGCTGCGTCACCACCCGCGAAGTCGTTTATCGCGACGGCTACTACGACAACGGCCAGTCCGACGGTCGCTACTACAGCGATGACAACCGCTACGCGGCCGGCAGCAACGGTTACTACGATGAAAGGTATTCCGGCGGCGGCAGCGTCTACGCGCCGGCCGCCTCGGGCCGCGGCGACTACTACTACAGCCGGCCTAACTACGCCTCCAGCTACCCGTCCTGGTACGTCGACTATCCGGCGTACTACTCGCTGTTTTGGGGCCTGAACCGCTCCTGGTACGACCCGTTTTCGTACCCGAACTACTACTATGGCGTCACCTATTATCCGCGCAACTATTTCAGCATCAGCTTCAATTCTGGCTGGGGCGGATCGCACTATGGCCACTATGGCTACCAGTACTACTCGCCCTACCGCTACAGCTGGGTCGACAACTACTACGACTGGTCGCCGTGGCATAACCACTATTCTTCGCACAATCGCTACCACCAGCCGACGCCGCGCTACGGCAGTGCGCGCAACGAGGCCGAGCGGCTGTCGCGCATGAGCGACCGGAACGCGTATTACGGCCAGAACTCCGGTGGCTCCTACGACGGACAGCGCGATCGCGGATTGTCGAATCCTGATCGTCGAGAGACCGCCTTTGGCACTTATGGCACCGCGCGCGATGGCTCACGCGCCGCCGACTACGGCAGCCGCAGTGCACCGCGCCAGGATCCGGGCACCCGCGGCTTCGGCGTGCCCACCGATGGCGGTAACGATACCTACCGCGACGTGCGTCGCAACGCAGCTTATGGAACCCCCGGCGCAACCCGCCAGGACCCAGGGACACGCGGCTTCGGCGTGCCGGTCGACGGCAACGGACGCGACTACACCCAGGATCCACGCGGCGCCAGCAACGGCGTAAACCAACCGCGCGCGCTGCCGTCAACCCGCGGTTTCGGCGTTGAGGGCCCACAGACCGGCCCGGTTGACGCGATGCCGGCACAGAACGGTTACCGCCGGGACGCGCGCTACGGCGCGCAACGCGAGGTCGGCCGCTATGGCAACGAAGCGACGCCCAACGACGGTTCCGATTCGCGAGCGCGCTTCGCGCGTGAACCGCGCCAGCGCGGCTATGAGGGTGGCGTGGCGTTGCCGGACAAGGTCGATCGTGGCATCGCACCGCGCGCAGCTTCCGGGTACGAGCGCGGCTACGAGCGCGCACCGTCGGCGCCGGTGGCACGCGAGTACTCGCGTCCGGCGATGCCGTCGCGCAGCTACGACGCCGCGCCGCCGGCCGATCGCGGCTATCGCATGCCGGCGCGTGAAAGCTATAGCGAAGCGCCGCCACGCAGCTACGCGCCTGCGCCCGAAGCGCAAAGCTATTCGGCCCCATCGCGCGGCTACGATGCGGGTGCGTCGGCGCCAAGTTACTCCGCTCCCGACCCAGCGCCGGAGTATGAATCGCATTCAGAGTCGCGCTCGGAGTCGCGTTCAGAGTCGCGCTCGGATTCGGACGATGGTGGCGTGCGTCGGGTGGGCAACAACCGCGACGAATAAGACCGACGGTTAGACCCAACGAACGCCGGGCCACAGGCCCGGCGTTCGTGTTTCACGGTTGTGGAACAGTGCTCGTTGCGAGGGTACCGGTCTGCCATAAAGGCGACCGCGAACTGATCCAGTGAACCACCGACCAAGTTGTGACCAACGTCACAAATTCATCCGACGGGCGGCGACGTGGACCGTTGCACACGTCCGCCCGCGAGCGCATGATCGCGGCCGCAAGGTGACGCATCGGGTCGGTATACGACGCAGTCGGTGGTCACCCTTCGCGCCGAATTCAGCTGCTCGGCGCCCGGCAATGGTCCCCTGGATTCCCCCTGTTCCAAAAGACCGCCGGGCGCCGACTTTCCCTCTGAAAAGATGCCGGGAGTCGATGCTGCTCCTGCCCGGCGGCTACCCCGCGACGCGCGTGCCGATCCCTGTCCAACTCGGCCGACGCGAACCGGGCATCCGAGGGGGCGCACTGCGCCTCGATAGTCCCTCGACTGCCCGCGCGCCTGCCGGCGCGGGTGCAACGCGTTCGTTGCAGGTTTCGTTCCACACGTCGCGCTCCGTACACTAGCGACCGCAAGCGTCGGCATGTGCCGAGATTTTGGTTACCAAGTGCAACGGGCTGCACTCGCGAACACGCACTGAGTTGAGACTTTCAGCATGTACACCTACGACGTTATCGTGATCGGCGGCGGCCACGCCGGAACCGAGGCTGCGCTCGCCGCGGCGCGCGTTGGCGCGCGCACGTTGCTGCTGTCGCACAGCATCGAGACGATCGGGCAGATGAGCTGCAATCCCGCGATTGGCGGCATCGGCAAGGGTCATCTGGTGAAGGAGATCGACGCGCTCGGCGGCGCGATGGCCAAGGCAGCGGATCGCGCGGGCATCCAGTGGCGCACGCTCAATGCCTCGAAAGGCCCGGCGGTGCGCGCCACGCGCTGCCAGGCCGACCGCGTGCGATACAAGGCGGCGATTCGCGCGATGGTCGAGAACCAGCCCAACCTGACGCTGTTCCAGCAAGCGGTCGACGACCTGATGCTGGATGGCGAGCGCGTCACCGGGGTGATCACCCAGATGGGTTTGCGCTTCCACGCGCCCTGCGTCGTGCTGACCGCTGGCACCTTCCTCGCCGGAAAAATCCACGTCGGCCAGGCGAACTACGCTGGGGGTCGCGCCGGCGACGCCCCGGCGATCACGCTGGCGCAAAAACTGCGCGAACTGCCACTGCGCGTGGATCGTTTGAAGACCGGTACGCCCCCGCGCATCGACGGCCGCACGATCGACTACCGCGGACTGGTTGAACAACCCGGCGACGATCCGCGCCCGGTGTTCTCGTATCTCGGCACGCTCGCCGATCATCCGCCGCAGGTCAGTTGCTGGATCACGCACACCTCCGAGCGCACCCACGACATCATCCGCAGCGGCCTCGACCGGTCGCCGCTCTACACCGGGGTGATCGAAGGCGTGGGCCCGCGCTATTGCCCGTCGATCGAAGACAAGGTGGTGCGATTCGCCGACAAGGCCTCGCACCAGATATTCATCGAGCCGGAAGGTTTGGACACCCACGAGATCTATCCGAACGGGATTTCGACGTCGCTGCCGTTCGATGTGCAACTGGACCTGGTACGCAGCATCCGCGGCTTCGAGCAGGCGATCATCACGCGTCCCGGTTACGCGATCGAATACGACTACTTCGATCCGCGCGGATTACGCGCTTCGCTCGAAACGCAAGCCTTCGCCGGGCTGTACTTCGCCGGTCAGATCAATGGCACTACGGGCTACGAAGAAGCCGCGGCGCAGGGCCTGATCGCCGGACTCAATGCTGGTCGTGCAGCCTTGGGGAATGAGGCCTGGACGCCGCGCCGCGACGAAGCCTACGTCGGCGTACTGATCGATGACCTCATCACCAACGGCACCACCGAGCCGTATCGCATGTTCACCTCGCGCGCCGAATACCGGCTGCAGTTGCGCGAGGACAACGCCGACCTGCGCCTGACCGAACGCGGCCGCGAACTCGGTTTGGTGGATGACACGCGCTGGACCGCCTTCAGCGAAAAACGCGAGGCGATCGAGCGCGAGACTACGCGCCTGAAATCGCTCTGGGCCGCACCCGGCAATCCGCTGGCGCAAGCGATCGAAGCCACGCTCGGCGTCGCGGTCTCACGCGAAGGCAATGCCCATGATCTGTTGCGTCGCCCCGAACTCGACTACGCCGCGCTGATGCGCGTGCCAGCACTCGGCCCTGGGGTGGAGGATGCAAAAGTCGCCGAACAGGTCGAAGTGCAGGCCAAGTACGCGGGATACGTGGACCGCCAGCGCGACGAGATCGAACGGCAACGCCGGCACGAGACGACGGGCATTCCCCGCAGCTTCGACTACGCGCACGTGTCCGGCCTGTCGGCCGAAGTGCGCAGCAAACTGGAGAATGCCCGCCCCGATACGATCGGCCAGGCCCTGCGCATTTCCGGCGTCACGCCCGCGGCAATCTCGCTGCTGCTGGTGCATCTGAAGCGTCGCAGCGCACGCCAGGTGGCGTGAGGGCCCTGCAAGCGGCGCTGCTACGCAAGCTTGCCCGCTGCTCGGGACCGTCTTCGCAGCGCACGATCGCCCGCTGCGCGGGTACGTCTTCGCTGCGCTCGATCGCCCGCTGCGCGGGTACGTCTTCGCTGCGCTCGATCCGCTCTACACTACGGGCCCTGCATCCCGGCCCGCCAAGGTCTTCGTGAAGCCCATCCTCGAACCCGAGTTGCCCGCCGCCACCGACCCGCTGCGCGCGGCAATCACGGCCGCGTATTACCGCGACGAGGGCGAACACCTGCACGAGCTGCTCGCCGCGGCCCGGGTCGATGACGCCACGCAGACGCGCATCCAGCGCACGGCGGAAAGTCTGGTCCAGCGCGTGCGGGTCAAGGCCGAAGACCAGGGGGCGATCGAAGCCTTCATGCGCGAATACGATCTCAGCAGCGAGGAAGGCGTGCTGCTGATGTGCGTGGCCGAAGCGCTGCTGCGCATTCCGGATCAGGAGACCGCCGACAAGCTGATCCGCGACAAGTTGGGAGATGCGGATTGGGGCTCGCATCGCGGCCAGAGTGAATCGCTGCTGGTAAACGCGTCCACCTGGGGCCTGATGCTGACCGGACGCATGGTGAATCTCTCGGATGCCACCCGGCGCAACTTCGGCGATGCCTTCAAGCGCCTGGTCGGACGCGCCGGCGAGCCGGTGATCCGACTCGCGGTGCGGCAGGCGATGCGCATCATGGGCCACCAGTTCGTGATGGGTCGCACGATCGAAGAAGCGCTGAAGCGCTCACGCAAGGGCGAGAATCTCACCTATCGATATTCCTTCGACATGCTGGGCGAAGCCGCGTTTACCCAGAAGGATGCGGATCGCTATTTCGAGGCCTACCGGAAAGCGATTCTGGCCATCGGTTCGACGGGTCCGCACCCGGACGTGTTCGCCGCGCCTAGCATCTCGATCAAACTCTCGGCCTTGCATCCGCGCTACGAGTTGGCGAAGCGCGCGCGGGTCTATGCCGAACTGATTCCGCGTGTGCTGCAACTGGCGCAACTCGCGAAGACGCAAAAGATCGGCTTCACCATCGATGCCGAAGAAGCCGACCGGCTCGATCTCTCGCTCGACGTGCTTGCCGGCGCGTACTCCGATGCGTCGCTGGCAGGTTGGGAAGGCTACGGATTGGCGGTGCAGGCCTACCAGAAGCGCGCCCCGTTCGTGCTGGATTACCTCGCAGCACTGGCGCGCCAGCACGGGCGCCGCATGCCGGTGCGCCTGGTGAAAGGCGCGTACTGGGATTCGGAAGTGAAGCGCGCCCAGATCGACGGCGTCGCGGGGTATCCGGTGTTTACCCGCAAGCCGAATACGGACGTGAGTTATCTCGCCTGTGCAAGAAAGATGCTGGCGGCGACGGATGCGTTTTATCCGATGTTCGCCACCCACAACGCGCAGACCATTGCGGCGATTCATGGATTCGGAGAAGGAAGAGGCGAAGGCTTCGAATTTCAGCGCCTGCACGGCATGGGCAAGGATCTGTAC
The DNA here is from genome assembly GCA_046590875.1 of Chiayiivirga sp. Classification (GTDB taxonomy): domain Bacteria; phylum Pseudomonadota; class Gammaproteobacteria; order Xanthomonadales; family Xanthomonadaceae; genus JALCLA01. Next base: position 2,079 of record JBKJTK010000541.1, on the reverse strand, counting down.
GATGAGGTGATCGGCCCGAACTCGCTCGCCGTGCCCTGTCGCGTCTACGCGCCAGTCGGCAGTCACGAAGACCTGCTGCCGTACCTGGTGCGACGCCTGCTGGAGAACGGCGCCAACTCCAGTTTCGTCAATCGCATCACCGACGAGAGCATCGCGCCGGCCGAACTGGTCGCCGACCCGGTCGCGACCGTCGCCGCGTTCGATTTCAAACCACATCCGAAAATCCCGCAGCCGATCGATCTTTACGGCGCAGACAGGAAGAATTCCATGGGCGTGAATCTCGCCAACGATGCTGAACTCGCCGCACTCGCGACGAAGATCAATGCTGCGGTGAAGCCCTGGAGTGCTGCGCCATTGGTTCCGGGCGCGAACTCGAACGGCGCGAAACTCGCCGTCACCAATCCTGCCGACCGCCGCGAGCGCGTCGGCGAATGGCAGGCGGCGGATGTCGCGACAGTGGAACGCGCGCTGGCGAACGCCGTCGCCGCGCAGCCCGAATGGGATCGCATGCCGGCGGCCTCGCGCGCCAAGATCCTTGAGCACGCGGCGGCGCTGCTGGAAGCGCGCCTGCCCGAATTCATCGCACTGTGCACCAAAGAGGCCGGCAAGACGCTCGCCGACGGCGTGGCTGAAGTGCGCGAGGCGGTGGATTTCTGCCGCTACTACGCGGTGCAGGGCCGCAGACTGTTCGCGCATCCGGAAAAACTGCCGGGACCGACCGGCGAGTCCAACGAACTGCAGTTGCACGGACGCGGTGTGTTTGTCTGCATCAGCCCGTGGAATTTCCCGCTCGCGATCTTCATGGGCCAGGTTGCGGCCGCGCTGGTCGCGGGCAACAGCGTGATCGCAAAGCCTGCCGAACAGACCAATCTCGTGGGCTTCGCCGCGGTGAAGTTGCTGCACGAGGCCGGCGTGCCCGAAGCGGTGCTGCAATTCCTCCCGGGCGATGGGGCGACGGTGGGTGCTGCACTGACGCGCGATCCGCGCGTCGCCGGCGTGGCCTTCACCGGTTCGACCGAAACCGCGCGCGCGATCAACCGGGCGATGGCGGCGCGCGACGCCGCGATCGGCGTGCTGATCGCCGAAACCGGCGGCCAGAACGCGCTGATTGCCGATTCTTCGGCCCTTCCCGAGCAATTGGTGAAGGACGCGATGACGAGCGCGTTCGGTTCCGCCGGGCAGCGCTGCTCGGCTGCGCGCGTGTTGTTCGTGCAGCGCGATATCGCCGACAAGGTCGTGTCGATGTTGAGCGGCGCGATGGATGAGCTCAGCGTCGGCGATCCCGGCCTGCTGTCCACGGATGTTGGCCCGGTGATTGACGCCGATGCGCTGCAGATCCTCACCGAGCACGCCGCGCGCATGGAGCGCGAAGGTAAGTCCATCAACACCGCGAAATTGGGCGCCGACGCGGCGCACGGCACCTATTTCGCGCCGCGCGCGTATGAGTTGAAGTCGCTCGATCAGCTCACCCGAGAAGTATTCGGTCCGGTGCTGCATGTGATCCGTTTCGACGGCGACAAGCTCGACGCGGTGATCGATGCGATCAACGCGACCGGCTACGGACTCACGCTCGGGATCCACTCTCGCATCGACGAAACCGTGCAGAAGATCGCGCGCGGCGTGCGCGCCGGCAACTGTTACGTCAACCGCAACCAGATCGGTGCCGTCGTCGGCGTGCAACCCTTCGGTGGTGAAGGCCTGAGCGGCACCGGCCCCAAGGCCGGCGGCCCGCACTACCTTCCACGCTTCGCCACCGAGCGCACGTTGACGATCAACACCACGGCGGCCGGTGGCAACGCGAGCTTGCTGACGCTGGACGACTGACGTCACGTTCAAACGTGCCGATTTCCTGCGGCGGCAGAATCGGCCAGAATGGACCCATGAACACACCCCGCATTGCTCGCGTCGCCCTGGTTCTCGGCCTGCTCCTGCTTGCCGCCTGCGCCACCCAGCAGCACAGTCGCGATCTGCTCCATACGACGCTGTACAACTATTCCAGCGCCATCCGCTGGGGTGATTTCGGTGGCGCCCTAGGCTTCGTCGACCCTGCGGTGCAGGCGAAGAAACCAATCAGCGCGG
>JBKJTK010000535.1:0-4714 GCA_046590875.1 Chiayiivirga sp. | reverse complement strand
GCATCCGGACGCGCTCGACGTACTTCGTCACTCCACTGCGCATCTGCTGGCGCAAGCGGTGCAGCGCCTGTATCCGGGCGCGCAGGTCACGATCGGCCCCGTCATCGACAACGGCTTCTACTACGACTTCGCCTACGAGCGGCCGTTCACGCCTGACGATTTGCCGAAGATCGAAGCCGAGATGCTGAAGATCGTGCAGGAGAAACTGCCGGTCACGCGCTCGGTCAAGTCGCGGGACGACGCGGTGGCCTTCTTCAAGAATCTCGGCGAGCACTACAAGGCCGAGATCATCCAGTCGATTCCGGCCGACGAAGCCCTGTCGTTGTACACACAAGGCGAGTTCACCGACCTGTGCCGCGGTCCGCACGTGCCCGGCACCGACAAGCTGCGCGCGTTCAAGCTGATGAAGCTGGCCGGTGCCTATTGGCGCGGCAATTCCGATAATCAGATGCTCAGTCGCATCTACGGCACATCCTGGATCAACGATAAGGATCTCAAGGCCCACCTGACGCAGCTGGAAGAAGCCGAAAAGCGCGACCACCGCAAGATCGGACGCGCGCTGGACCTGTTCCACCAGCAGGAGGAAGCGCCGGGCATGGTGTTCTGGCACCCCAAGGGCTGGGCGCTGTGGCAGGTGGTGGAACAACACATGCGCGGCGTGTATCGCGAGTCCGGCTACCAGGAAGTGCGCTGCCCGCAGATTCTCGATGTCTCGCTGTGGAAGAAGTCCGGCCACTGGGACAACTACAAAGAGAACATGTTCTTCACCGAGTCGGAGAAGCGCACCTACGCGGTGAAGCCGATGAATTGTCCCGGCCACGTGCAGGTGTACAACGCGGGACTGCACAGTTACCGCGACCTGCCGATCCGCTACGGCGAATTCGGTGCCTGCCATCGCAACGAACCTTCCGGCGCACTGCACGGCATCATGCGTGTGCGCAGTTTTACCCAGGACGATGGCCACATCTTCTGCACGCCCGAGCAGATCGAGTCCGAGGTCACCGCCTTCCACGCCCAGGCGATGAAGGTCTATGCCGACTTCGGGTTCTCCGACATTTCCCTGAAGATCGCGTTGCGCCCGGACCAGCGCCTGGGCACCGACGAAACCTGGGACAAGGCCGAAGCCGCGCTGCGTGCCGCGCTCGCGTCGGCCGGCGTGCAATGGGAGGAGTTGCCGGGCGAGGGCGCCTTCTATGGCCCCAAGATCGAATACCACATGCGCGACTCGATCGGTCGTGGCTGGCAGGTCGGCACGATGCAGGTCGACTTCATGATGCCCGAGCGCTTGGGCGCCGAGTACATCGATGAGCATTCGAGCAAGCGTCACCCAGTGATGCTGCATCGCGCCATCGTGGGCTCAATGGAACGCTTCCTTGGAATCCTCATTGAACACCACGCGGGACTGTTCCCGGTGTGGCTGGCGCCGATCCAGATTGTCGTGATGAACATCACTGATGCTCAACGAGATTACGCCGATACGATCCGAAAAGACCTTGCAAATCAAGGCTTCCGGGTGGCGGCGGACTTGAGAAATGAAAAGATCGGGTATAAGATCCGCGAACACACGCTGCAAAGAGTCCCGTACCTGATCGTGGTCGGCGATCGCGAAAAGGAAAACGGTGCTGTTGCAGTGCGCGTGCGGTCGGGGGAAGACCTGGGAAGCATGAGCTTGGACCAGTTCGTCTCGCGGCTATGCGCCGAGGCCGGTCCAGCCGCGTAAGCCGTTGACCCGGAACGATTAATTAAAGAGGATCGACGAATCAATACGGATAAACTGAACCGAAAGAACCTTGAAATCCGCGTCCCCCAGGTACGCGTGATTGGTGATGACGGTGAGATGCTGGGAGTGCTGTCGCGCGACGAAGCGCTGCGGGTGGCTGAGGAAGCCGGTATGGATCTGGTCGAGATTCAGCCCAACGCCGAGCCGCCGGTGTGCCGGATCATGGATTTCGGCAAGTTTCGATTCGAGCAGCAGAAGAAGGCCGCTGCGGCGAAGAAGAAGCAGAAGGTCGTCGAGATCAAGGAGCTGAAGTTCCGTCCCACCACGGAAGTCGGTGACTACGATGTCAAGCTTCGCAACCTGCGGCGCTTCCTGGCGGAAGGCGACCGGGTAAAGATCACGATTCGCTTCAAGGGTCGCGAAATGGCACATACCGAACTCGGTCTTGCCATGGCGCAACGGCTGGAAGCGGATCTCAAGGATGAAGTCACGATCGAACAACGGCCGAAGCTCGAAGGCCGCCAGATGATCATGATGGTGTCCCCCAAGAAGAAGTAGCTCGTCCGAAGGACGTGGCTTACGGTTCCCTCTCCCGCTGGCGGAAGAGGGACAAGGGTGAGGGCACTTGATTTTGTTGGGTGATTGATTCGCCAATAGATCAAGAGCAACCCCCTCCCAACCTCCCGCTGCGAGCAGGGGGAGGAGCAGAAATTGGAACGCCGGCTGTGACGCCGGGTTTCGTCAACCGATCCAATTCATCGGATCACACAAGCCGATACGAGCACGGACGGAAAGTGTGGCGAAGGCCACCGCTCCCATCAGTGACATAACCCGGCCATCGAGCCGATCAAGGAGTTCCACCATGCCCAAGATGAAGACCAATCGGGCCGCAGCCAAGCGCTTCCGGAAGACTGCTTCCGGCAAGTTCAAGTGCGGCCACGCATTCAAAAGCCACATCCTGACCAAGAAGTCCACGAAGCGTAAGCGCGGACTTCGTGCCACCAACCACGTGCGTGCCGAAGACGCTGGTCGCGTCCAACGCATGCTGCCGTATCTTTAAGGAGGGTTGAGTCATGGCACGAGTCAAGAAAGGCGTAACCGCCCGTCGTCGGCACAAGAAAATCCTGTCGCAGGCGAAGGGCTATTACAACGCCCGCCGCAAGGTTTTCCGCGTTGCCAAGCAGGCCGTCACCAAAGCTGCGCAGTACGCGTACATCGGCCGCAAGCAGCGCAAGCGCCAGTTCCGTGCGTTGTGGATTGTCCGCATCAACGCGGCAGCGCGTCAGTTCGGCCTGTCCTACAGCCGTTTCATGAACGGTCTGAAGAAAGCCGGCATCACCCTGGACCGCAAAGTGCTGGCCGACATCGCCGTGCACGACCTGCCGGGCTTTGGTGCGATCGCCGAAAAAGCAAAGGCTGCGCTCTGAGATAGTTTCGACCAGCGTCCGCGCATCGCGCGAACGCTGGAACGAATCATCCCCATGGGGAAGGGCGCGAGTCCTTCCCCATGTTTGTTTTGGGCGCATGCGATGCAGTGTGAAGCGTGTCGCAATGGCCTTCGATACCTCAGGCCGAACGGGGAGAGGAAATACGATCGGCATGTGCATCTCGAGGCTGGAAATGTACCTCGGCGTCGATCCAGGATTCCGGGCGGCTTCCGCCTCGGTGTGTTCCCCAGTCCGTTCGCCCCCGGATCAAGTCCGGGGCAGGCTCTGAGGTATCGAAGGGCCTGCCGCGCCGTTTTGGTCTGTCCGGCAAGAAGCAAGGAGTAAACCCACTGATGAGCGACATCGAAGACCTGCACGCGACTGCGCTGTCCGACATCGCCGCCGTCGCCGCGCTCGACTCCCTCGATGCGATCCGCGTGCGCCTGCTCGGCAAATCCGGCTCGATCACCGAGCAGCTAAAGAGCCTTGGCAAGTTGCCGCCAGACGAGCGCAAGGCGCACGGCGAGCGCGTCAACCGCGTTCGCGATGAACTCACGGCCGCGATCGCCGCGCGCAAGGACATGCTGGAGGAAGCCGCGTTCGCGCAGCGCCTCGCGTCCGAGCGCATCGACGTCACCCTGCCGGGGCGCAATGGCGAACGGGGTGCCATCCATCCGGTAACGCGCACCCTGCAACGAATCACCGAAATCTTTTCGCGCCTGGGTTACCAGGTCGCCGACGGTCCGGAGATCGAAGACGACTGGCACAACTTCGAAGCACTGAATTTCCCGCCGCACCATCCGGCGCGCGCGATGCACGACACCTTTTACTTTGGTGATGGACGCCTGCTGCGTACCCACACCTCGCCAGTCCAGATCCGCGCGATGCAAGGTCGGCAGCCGCCGATCCGCATCATCGCGCCGGGCAAGGTGTATCGCAGCGATAGCGATCAGACCCACACCCCGATGTTCCACCAGGTCGAAGGCTTGCTGGTGGATGAAACCTCGAGCTTTGCCGATCTCAAGGGCACGCTGAAGCAGTTCGTCGACGCGTACTTCGAGCGCGATTTCGCGATGCGTTTTCGGCCGAGCTATTTCCCGTTCACCGAGCCTTCGGCCGAAGTGGATATCGGCTGGGATCGTGGCGACGGCAGCGCGCCGGGTTGGCTGGAAGTGCTGGGCTGCGGCATGGTGCATCCGAAGGTGCTGTCGAACTGCGGCATCGATCCTGAGCGTTACACCGGTTTCGCGTTTGGTCTCGGTGTCGAGCGCTTCGCGATGTTGCGCTACGGCGTCAATGACCTGCGCAGCTTTTTCGACAATGACCTGCGATTCCTGCGTCAATTCGCCTAAACGTTTCCACACCGTCATTCCCGCGAAGGCGGGAATCCAGTTCTCGAGACCTTGCGCGAAAAGCTGGATTCCCGCTTTCGCGGGAAAGACGAAAATGATGAAAAATTTCGGAAGTGGAACATGAAATTCCCCGAATCCTGGCTGCGCGAACACGTAGCGATCACGGCCGATCGCGCGACGCTTGCGGCCGCTCTCACCGCCATCGGTCTCGAAGT
>JBKJTK010000504.1:0-7960 GCA_046590875.1 Chiayiivirga sp. | reverse complement strand
CGCCGAAGAAGCGCTGGAATTGCTGGACGAACTGGCGCTGGACGGCCACACGCTGCTGGTAATCGTGTCGGACTGGCTGATGCCGGGCATGAAAGGCGACGAATTCCTGGTCCGGGCGCACGAACGCTTTCCCTCGGTGGTGAAGATCATGCTGTCGGGCCAGGCCGAGACGGCGGCGGTGGAGCGTGCGCGACGCGACGCGGGCCTGCATGATTTCCTGGCCAAGCCGTGGAATGCCGAGGCGCTGGTCGAATCGATCAACGTCGGGTTGCGTGGCCACAATCCGTAAGTAGTTGGCCCTGAAACCCCATGCTTGGTGTCAGTCGGGCGGCTGGTCGGTACTGACCTTGTAGTCCTGAATTGAGGTGGTCAGTTTTCAACGAGCGCCATCACTCGGGTCTTTTCTAGTCTGGTTGGTCGATCGAGCAGTCGCGAATTCAGCTCGATTCGAGCATGTCAGACAAACTCAACCCGGCGGAGTGATGTTGGCATTCAACCGGAACAGATTGCGCGGGTCGTAGCGTTTCTTGACGTCCACCAGGCGCGAGTAGTTGCCTTGGTAGTTGCTATTGATCACCAAGGCAGAGTGGGTGTCGACCTCGTTGCTGTACCAACCGTCGGTGAAGGGCTCCAGCGCGCCCCAAGCCTTGCGGACATAGGCGATGTGCCCGTCCGGCGAATCGGCCAGCGGCCAATCGACGAAAAACAGCATGTTGGCGATCGCCTTGCGTTGGGCGAAGGCGGTGGCGTCGCTCGCTACCCTGGCGATGGCGCCGCCAGCGTGCTGGAACAGCAAGGTGGTGCCGCGCTCTACGAAAGTTTTGTAGTTGTCCGCAACCGCGTCGATCAGGGCCTCGGGGAGGCTGTTGACGAAGCCGGACTTGAGGTACTCGTTGTTGCTTCTCGGATCGGTGTCGTCCCAGGAGCGCTGCAGGGACACGTAGTCCATGGCGCTGATCTCGTCCTTGAGCGGTGTGCCCGCCTTGTAGATGGGAGCCAATGCCGCCTGCGCGGCGGACTCCTCGCCAGACCAGCAGGTATGCAGCATCACGACGCCATCGGTGCTGCCGAACTTGGAAGCGACGACCAGATCGACGTAGAGCTCATCCGGCGCCTGCTGGCAGAACTCACCGTAGAAGCGCAGCAGCTGGCGCAGCTGCGACAGCGGAAACACCACGTTGCCACCGACAACGCGGCGCTGCATCGGGTGCAACTGGAACTCGAACTGGGTGACGACACCGAAATTTCCGCCGCCGCCGCGCACTCCCCAGAAAAGGTCGGGATGTTGCTCGGCGCTGGCGTGCAGCAGGCGGCCGTCGGCAGTCACCACATCCACAGCAGCGAGATTATCCAGCGCCAGACCGAAGCGCCGCGCCAGGCGTCCGAAGCCACCGCCCAGGGTCAGGCCACCGACGCCGGTATGCGAAACCGTACCCGCCGTCGTCACCAGACCGTGCGCCATGGCCTCGTGGTCGAGTTCGCCGAGCAGGCTGCCGCCACCGATGTAGGCGCGACGCGAACCCAAGTCGACACGCGCATGCCTCAGGCGCGAAAGATCGATCTGCATGCCGCCATCGCAGGTCGATTTTCCGCCATAGCTGTGGCCCCCGCACTTCACCGCGACCAGCAGCTCGTTGGCGCGCGCAAAGTCCACCGCCTGCATGACGTCAGCCGCTCCGGTCGGCTGGACCACCAGCGCCGGGTGCTTGTCGATACCCGGGTTGAGTACCCGGCGGGCCAGTTCATAGCCTTCCTGGCCGGGCAGCAACAGCGGGCCACGCAGACTGTCCGCCAGTTCCTTCAGCGCCGAACGCGGAATGCTGACCTGCTTGCCGTTGCCGGTCACTGCCTGCAGCGAGTCGGTGACCGCGCCGATCGATCGCGTGACTTCGGCCAGCACGGAAGCCGGCAACGCTCCCGCCAAGGCCGCCCCCAGTGCGGATTGAACAAAACTGCGTCGATTCATTGTGTGCCCCCCAAGGCTGTGGAACTGCACGCCACCCCACGGCGAGCGGACAGCATGAACCGACTGACGGGTCAGTTTCAACCTGCGGCAGGGTGTCGACGAGGCTTGTAACATCCGGTCGATGAAACCCGCCATCGACTTCAACTGCGACCTCGGCGAAGGCATGGGCGACGATGCCGCGCTGATGCCGCATATCAGTTCCGCCAGCATCGCTTGCGGCTGGCATGCGGGGGATGCGACCACGATGCAGCAAACCGTCGCGCTCTGCGTCTCGCATGGGGTGGCGATCGGCGCGCATCCCTCGCTGCCGGATCGAGAAGGTTTTGGGCGCCGCGAGTTGCCGATCACACCGCCGCAGGTGCATGCGCTGACGCTGTACCAGATCGGCGCGCTGGCGGCGTTCACGGGTGCTATTGGCACGCGACTGCATCACGTCAAGCCGCACGGCGCGCTCTACAACCTCGCGGCCCGCGACCGCGCCGTGGCCGACGCCATTGCACAGGCGGTGCGTGACTTCGATCCGGGCCTCGTGCTTTACGGCCTGGCGCGAAGCGAGCTGACCACCGCCGGCGAAGCGCTGGGGCTGCGCGTCGCACACGAGGCATTCGCCGAGCGCCGCTACGAACGCGATGGGTCGCTGACTGCGCGCAGTGAATCCGATGCAGTGATCGGTGATGTCGACCTGGCTGCGCAGCAGGTAGCGCAGATGCTGCGCGCGCGCAGCGTCACCGCGCGCAGCGGCGAAACCGTGCCGATCCGCGCCGATACCATCTGCCTGCACGGCGATCGTCCCGACGCGGTCGCGTTTGCCGCCGCGCTGCGGCGCGCGATCGAAGGTGCCGGCTACGCGGTACGCACCATGGAACGCGGTCCATGAGTTACTGGCCGCTGATCGGCGTGGCGTTGGTGGTGCTGGGTTTCGCGCTGCGGCTGAATCCGGCATTGGTGGTCGTGGTGGCCGGCATCGTCACGGGTCTGGTCGCGGGCAAGTCGCCGATCGCAGTGCTGGAATTGCTCGGTGGGGCCTTCGTCAAGAATCGCTATCTCGCCTTGTTCCTGCTCGCGCTGCCGGTGATCGGGCTGCTCGAGCGCCATGGCTTGAAGGAGCACGCCGAGGCCTGGGTTGCGCGGCTGCGAGGCGCGACGACCGGGAGACTATTGATCGCGTATCTGCTGCTGCGCCAGCTCGCCGCCACGGTCGGCCTCACCAGTTTGGGCGGTCATCCGCAGATGGTGCGGCCGCTGGTCTCACCGATGGCCGAAGGTGCGGCACACGCGCGGCATGGGGAACTATCGATCGCGACGCGCGAACGTATCAAGGCAATGTCGGCCGCCACCGACAATGTCGGCCTGTTCTTCGGCGAGGACGTGTTCATCGCTTTCGGCGCGGTGCTGCTGATGCAGGGGTTCTATGCCGAGCACGGCATCGTGCTGGAACCCCTGCAGATCGCGCTGTGGAGCATCCCGACGGCGATCTGTGCGTTCGCGATCCACACCGCGCGACTGGTTCGCTTCGATCGCGCGCTGGAACGCGAAGCGCAAGCGCTAGCCGCGCAAGTCCGCACCGATGCCGCCGGAGCCGCATCGTGATCACCCTGCAACACGCCTACTGGCTGTTCGGCGCGCTGTTGGTCTGGGTCGCGCTGCGCAGCCTGCGCGATCGCGCCAATCCGCGCCGGATCTGGACTGCGCTGTTCTGGGCGTTGCTTGCACTCGGCTTTCTGGTTGGCGAACGTCTGCCGGCGGCGGCCATGGGCGGTGGTGTGGTCGCGATCGCGATGATTGCGGGCCTGGGCGGCGTGCGGATGGGGGCGTATCCGGAACGCTCGCGGGAACAGCGTCGCAGTGATGCCGCTCGCCACGGACACCGATTGCTCATTCCCGCCCTGCTCATTCCCGCAGTCACGCTGCTGCTGGCGGTGCCACTGAAGGGTGTGCAGATCGCCGGCCTGCCCTTGCTCGACGTGCAGCAGACCACGCTGATTGCGCTCGCGATCGCCTGTGTTGTCGCCACCATCGCGGCTTGCATGCTCACGCGCGAAGGGCCGACGATGGCGGTCGAAGGCACACGCCGCCTGCTCGATGCGATCGGCTGGGCTGCGATCCTGCCGCTGCTACTGGCCACGCTTGGCAGCGTATTCGCCGCCACTGGCGTCGGGGACGCGGTCGCCGAGGTCGTGCGTGCCGTGATTCCGGTCGACAGCCGCATCGCGGTGGTGCTGGCCTATGCGCTCGGCATGGTGCTGTTCACCATGATCATGGGCAATGCGTTCGCCGCGTTCCCCGTGATGACCGCCGGCATCGGCCTCCCCTTGTTGGTGCAAGGGCACGGCGCCGACCCCGCGCCGCTGGCCGCGATCGGCATGCTATCGGGCTATTGCGGCACGCTGATGACGCCGATGGCGGCGAACTTCAACCTGGTGCCCGCCGCACTGCTGGAACTGAAGGACACCTACGGCGTTATCCGTATCCAGATCGCCACCGCGCTGCCGCTGCTGGCCGCAAATATTGTGCTGATGTATCTGCTGGTGTTTCGATGACGAAGCGCGCACCGAAGTTGCCGCTGGAAAACCGGATGCCCGCTTTGCGCGTCGCTCGCGCCGCCGCGCTCGCCACCAAGACCGACCTGCCGCCGAACGGCGGCGCCCCTTGATTGAACCTGAGGATCGCATGACAACACGCAAGCGGATATTTCCTACACTCGGCGGTGCGAGTCTGCTCGCACTCGGCCTCGCCTTGACCTTCGCGACGATGCCGATCGCGCTTGCCGGCAGCTACGAGGATGATGCCGCCCAGGCGCAGCAGGACGGGCGCCGAAACGTATCAACCTGGGTCGATGCGGATTGGGGTTTCCGCAAACGCGGCGCCGCCAACGAACTCAACCGTGCGCATCAGGCCTATGCCGCGCACGGATTCGAGGTGCTGGACGTCGACCCCTATATCGAGAACGGCGACTTGCAGGGGTTTTTCGTGACCTACCGCAAGCGCTGACGCGAAGTCAGGATGCACCGCGTTCCCGGTTGACGCGACGGCCGCTCAGGTCCGCGGCAAGGTCACGCCGCGCTGGCCCTGGTATTTGCCGCCGCGATCCTTGTAGGACGTCTCGCAGACTTCATCGGACTCGAAGAACAGCATCTGCGCCACGCCTTCGTGCGCATATATTTTCGCGGGCAATGGCGTGGTGTTGCTAAATTCCAGCGTCACGTGGCCTTCCCATTCCGGCTCCAGCGGCGTCACGTTGACGATGATGCCGCAGCGCGCGTAGGTGCTCTTGCCCAGGCACACCACCAGCGTGCTGCGCGGGATGCGGAAGTACTCGACCGTGCGTGCCAGCGCAAACGAGTTCGGCGGGATGATGCATACGTCGGCGCTCAGGTCCACGAAGCTCGACGGATCGAACGCTTTCGGGTCGACAATCGTCGAGTTGATGTTGGTGAAGATCTTGAACTCGCTGGCGCAGCGCACGTCGTAGCCATAGCTGGAGGTGCCGTAGGACACGATGCGCCCGCCGGCCGCGTTCTGCTTGACCTGGCCGGGCTCGAACGGCTCGATCATGCCGTGCTGCGCCGCCATGCGGCGGATCCACTTGTCGCTCTTGATCGTCATTGCATGATCTTCATTTGCATGATCTTCATTTGCGTGAACTCGAATGCCTTGTGCTGGTGGATGACGAGTGAATCGCGACGGTCAGCGTGCAGGCGCCGCTGCTTCGGTGTCGGGTTCGACAACTTCGAGACCCTTGGCCTTCGCCAGCTCATGCGCGACACGACGCGCACCCTGGTGCATGAAGAACTCCACTGATTGCAGCACGTTGGTGGCCGAGCCGATCGGCAGCGGCCAGCTGTTGCGATTGACCCTCAAGCGCGCGAGTTCCTCCCCGCTTTCCAGGTCGCTGACCACCACGGTGGCTTCGAACCCGCTGCCGCCGACAAAGCCGACGAGCGTGCGTGCCGCGACGTTGCCCACCTTCCACTGGTCGATGCTGCCCGAGATTTTCAGCGCCGGCGCCGCCAAGGTCTGCTGCGACACCTCGGAGAATGCACCGACCTTGGTCAGCTCCTGCTCGATGAGATCGGCGAACGCCTTGCGGCCCGCCTCGATCGCGGCGTGCTGTTTGTCCGTCGATTTTTCGTTTCTCGATTTACGTTCGTCGCTGGCGATGAATTCGCCGACCACGACCCGGTCGTAGTCCTTGATCGTGGCCTGGTGACCCTTGGTCGCATCGAGGCGTCCGAGGCTGCCGCAGCCGGTGAGCAGCGCTGGAATGAGCAGAAGGAACATCGCAGCGCGCATCGGGGCTTTCCTTGTGAGGGTGCGTGGTGAGGGTGCGTGGTGAGGGTGCGTGGTGAGGGTGCGTGGATCCGGGACCGCATCGCTGCGGCGCAACGTCATCGTGCCGCAGTTTACGTGTTCTGGATCACGATGTTGGGGAACGCGATCGACTTGTTGCGCGCACGCTGCGACAACCGCGCCGCGGTATTTCGCGCGATCTGCCGGTAGATAACCGCCGCCGCGGAATCCGGCGCGGCCACCACGGTCGGGGTGCCACCATCGGCTTGTTCGCGAATGTGCATGGCCAGCGGCAACGACCCCAGCAGCGGCACGCCATACTGCTGCGCCATGCTCTCACCGCCACCACTGCCGAATACATGCTCGGCGTGGCCGCAACTCGAGCAGGTGTGGATCGCCATGTTCTCCACGATGCCCAGCACCGGCACCTCGACCTTCTCGAACATCTTGAGCGCCTTCCTCGCATCCAGCAGCGCGATGTCCTGCGGCGTGGTGACGATCACCGCGCCCGAGACCGGCACCTTCTGGCACAAGGTGAGTTGGATGTCGCCGGTCCCCGGCGGTAGGTCGATGATCAGATAGTCGAGCGCATCCCACTGGGTTTCGTTCAACAATTGCTGCAAGGCCTGGGTCACCATCGGTCCGCGCCAGATCATCGGCGTGTCTTCCTCGATCAGGAAACCGATCGACATCGCCTGCACGCCGTGGCGCTGCTTCGGCACGATCTTCTGGCCATCGGTGGTATCGGGCTTGCCGCTGATGCCGAGCATGCGCGGAATGCTGGGGCCATAGATGTCGGCATCGAGCACACCGACGCGAGCGCCTTCGGCTACCAGCGCCAGCGCCAGGTTCACCGAGGTGGTCGACTTGCCGACGCCACCCTTGCCCGAGGCGACCGCGATGATGTTCTTGACCGCCGACACCGGACTGAGCTCCTTCTGCACCTGGTGCGGCGCGATGCGCGATGTCACCGTGATCACCGCCGCGGAAATGCGCGGATCGGCTTCCAGCTCTGTCTTGACCTGCGCCGCAAGCGCTGCGTGCCAACTGCGCGCCGGATAACCCAGCACCAGATCCAGTGCCACCCGATCGCCGTCCACCCCGACGCCTTTCAAGGCCCCGCCGGCCACGAGGTCGAGGCCGGTGTGGGGGTCGATGATGCCCGCGAGGCGGGTCTTGACTACTTGCTGCAGCGATTCCATCGGCTCTCTCGCATTCGAAAACATCGACCGCAGACGTTAACACGCGCGCCTTCGCGTCCAGCGTCCGAGAGGAATCTGGGATAATCGCGGACCATTGCGTTCATCGTTGTCTCAGGGTCACCCGTTACCGATGCCGTTCTCCGCCGCTCCGCTCATCGTCACCACCGCCCTGCCCTATGCCAATGGCCCGCTGCATATCGGGCATCTGGTGGGCTATATCCAGGCCGATATCTGGGTGCGGGCGCAACGCATGGCAGGGCGCCAGGCGCATTTCGTCTGCGCCGACGACACTCACGGCACCCCGATCATGCTCGCCGCCGAAAAGGCCGGGCTGACACCGGAACAGTACATCGCGGCGATCCAGCAGGCGCACGAGGACGACTTCGCGGCGTTCCATGTCGCCTTCGATCACTACGATTCAACTCATTCGTCGCTGAATCGCGAACTCACCGAACGCATCTACGCCGCACTCGATGCCGGCGGCCATATCGCGCGACGTTCG
>JBKJTK010000459.1:0-7357 GCA_046590875.1 Chiayiivirga sp. | reverse complement strand
GCCTGCATCCCGTAGCAGATGCCGAAGTACGGCACGCCTTGCTCACGCGCGTACTTCGCGGTGGCGACCTTGCCCTCGAAACCGCGATCGCCGAAACCGCCTGGCACCAGGATGCCGTCGACTCCCGCCAGCAGGTCGGCTCCCTGCTGTTCGATTTGCTCGGATTCCATCCACTTGAGTTTTACCCGCGTGCGCTGGCGCAGGCCGCCGTGCTTGAGCGCCTCGGCCAGAGACTTGTAGGCGTCAGCGTGATCGACGTACTTGCCGACCACCGCGATCGTGACCTCGTCGACGGGATATTCCATCGCATCGACCACGGCCTTCCAGTCCGACAGGTCGGCGCTGGGCGCAGCCTTGAGGTGCAAATGGTCGACCGCGATCTGGTCGAGTTTCTGCTCGTGCAGCCAGAGTGGGATTTTATAGATATTGTCCAGATCCACCGCCGAGATCACCGCGCGCTCGGGCACATTGGTGAACAGCGCGATCTTGCGGCGGTCACTTTCCGGCAAGGGCTGTTCGCTGCGACACAACAGCACGTCGGGCTGGATACCGATGGAACGCAATTCCTTCACCGAATGCTGCGTCGGCTTGGTCTTCAGCTCGCCCGCGGCCGCGATGTACGGCACCAAGGTCAGATGGATGAACAGCACGTGGTCGGGTCCGCGCTCAGTGCGGATCTGTCGGATCGCCTCCAGGAACGGCAGCGATTCGATATCGCCCACGGTGCCGCCGATCTCCACCAGGCCGACGTCGAAACCCGTGGTCGCCTCGTCGATGCAGCGCTTGATCTCGTCGGTGATATGCGGAATCACCTGCACCGTCGCGCCAAGATAATCGCCACGGCGTTCCTTACGGATCACGTTTTCGTAGATGCGGCCGGTCGTGATCGAATGCTTGCGCGTCAACCGGGTGCGGACGAAACGCTCGTAGTGGCCGAGATCCAGATCGGTCTCGGCGCCGTCGTCGGTGACATAGACCTCACCATGCTGGAACGGACTCATCGTGCCCGGATCGACGTTGATGTACGGATCCAGCTTCATGAGCGTGACGCGGAGCCCACGCGCCTCAAGAATGGCCGCAAGCGACGCCGACGCGATGCCCTTGCCTAGCGAGGACACCACGCCGCCGGTAACGAATATAAGGGGGGTCATGGGAAGTACGGAAGCCGGAAAGGGCAAGTTTACCGACCCGCAGCTCGGGCCGCATCCTCGAAAATGGCCATGCACCGCCCTGGAAGTCTCACTTCACACCTAATTGACGACACGTCGGGCTAATCTTGATGATCGTCAAGGGCCCCATCTGGACGATCCCACCCTCGATACCCGATATCGGCGACGTCCGCCGCGAAGGAGTTGCCGTGCTACGGTCTGTCTCGAAGCTGCTCGTTGTCGCCTTGGTAGCCGCGGCTTTGGGGGCGTGCACGCTCCCTACCTCGCGCCCGGCCACTCCCTCGTCGAACACGGAAGCTTCCGCAGATCCGGCGTCGGAAGTTCCCTCGAAGCTCACTGCGCCGCCTGCCGATCAGGTCCCTGCGGCGGCGGACCCCGCTTCGACCTCAGTTTCCGAGACGCCTCCCGCGGTATCGCCAGCCGTATCTGCGGAACCTGCGGTCGCCCCCGCAGTCCCACCGCCGCCGGCCCAACTGGTGCCGACGACTCCATCCGTGCCTATGGCAGCGCCGCCCGTCGCGGCTATGCCTGCCAAAACGCCGGCTGCAACGCCAACTGTAGCGCCCGCACCAAAGCCGTCCCCAGTGGCCGAACCCGTGTCTCCACCAACCCCGGTAGCGCCAGCGCCCATGCCCGCACCGGTGAAGGTCGATGAAGCACCCAAATCATTCGACGTGCGCGGCACGATTGAACTCGAAGCCGGCTCCGGATCCACCGTCGACGCGGGTGAGGTCGCCGATGTGTTGCTGTACTTCATTCCCGATGGCGGAGCGCCGAAACCGGCAGCGACCAAGAACCAGGTCGCGACCCGCAACAAGCGATTTGAACCTGCGACGCTGATCATCGCCGCAGGTAGCACCGTGGCGTTCCCGAATCAGGATGTGGTGCTGCATAACGCGTTCTCGCTCACCCCGGGCACCCCGTTCGATCTGGGAATTTATGGTCCCGGCCAGTCGCGCGAGTTCACCTTCACGCGCCCCGGCATCGTGCGCGTGCACTGCAACGTGCACCACTCGATGCAGACCGATGTGCTGGTGGTCGATACACCGTACTTCGCGCGCGCCGACGCCAGCGGCAAGTTTTTGTTGAAGGGCGTACCCGCGGGCAGCGGCAAGCTGTTCCTGTGGCATCCGCGCGCCACCTTGGAGTCTCGTCCGCTGAAACTTCCGGCGGCCAACGCCTTGCGCCTGAGTCTGGTCGCAACCAAGCCACGCGTGCCACCGCACGACAACAAGGATGGTCAGTCGTATCGCGCCGACGCGGCCCGATGACGTAGACGGAAATCTGACCCCATGTCGCTCACCAATCGCCTGTTTGCAATCACCGCCCTGCTGATTCTGCTTGCGGGCGTGACCGTCGCGGGTATCGGACGCTGGCGTGGTGCCGTCCTGGCGGATCGCCTGGCGCAGGAGTCGCTGCAGTCCAGTGAAGCAGTACAACGGTATTTTCAGGACCGCCGCGCGCGTGAGCTGGAGCTCATCTCGCAATTGCTTGCGAGCGACCGCGCCTTCGTGGCGTACATCGCGCAGGCGTTGTCCGACGGCGCGGCGACCGGTGTCGTCGATGCCACGTCGATCCTCGACCTGCTCAACGAACGCCGCAACCAGCTCGGCTTCGACGTAGCGTTGGTTTTGACACCCGACGGACGGGTGATCGCCGATTCGCGCTCTCCATTGAGTTCTTCGCGCGACCTCAGCGCGCTGGCACCGGTGGCCGAGTCGCTGCGCGAGGTCAAGGCGACGCGCGGCGAGTGGATCGATGGCGATCGCGCGCTGCAGATCGCGATCGTGCCGTTGTTACTCGGACCCACGGTCGAGGGCCTGCTGCTCACGGGGCTGGACATCGACAACGAACTCGCGGAGGACATCGCGCGCGTCAGCCGCACCGAACTGATGTTTACTCAGGGCCAAGGAATTGAGCGCAAGCTGCTCTCCTCCAGCCTTGATCTGGCCGGGGCGCAACAACTGCTGTCCGCCCTCGCAGCGCACGAGTCGCAGCTGCCGTCCGTCGACGCAGCCACGCAAAGCGTCAATCTCACTTTGAACGCAGCCGACCAGGACTGGAACGCGCGCGTGCTGCCATGGGGCCCGGCGGCCGCCGGGGCCTTGCAGATCGCCCTGGTACCGCCGCAACAACGCAGCGCGATTCTGGGCGACATCTCGGCGATGATGCTGTGGGGTGCAGGGGCGGCGATATTGGTGATTTTGCTCGTGCCCGTCGCCATTTCCCGCAGCGTGCTGAAGCCGATAGCGCTGCTCGCAGACGGCGCCGAGCGCGCGGGTCGCGGCGACCTGCCACAGCCCATTCGTGTGACGGGCGGCGGCGATATCGAACGACTCGGGCGCAGCATCAACCGGGTGCTCGGAGACTTGCGCGAGATGCGCGACATGGAAAGCTATGTCGCGGAGATCTGGCAGAAACGCGGGGTCGGGGACGTCGTGGCCGCGCCTGAACCGACGGCGTCCGAGCTTGTCCCCGGCACGCTCTTCGGTGGACGCTACGAGATCCGGCGCAAGCTTGCCGAAGGCGGCATGGGCATGGTTTACGTCGCGCTTGATCGCGAGCTTGGCGAGGAAGTCGCACTCAAGACGCTGCGACCGGAGTGGCTGGCAAACCCGGAAACGATCGAACAGCTCAAGTCGGAAATTCGTACCGCGCGCCGCATCACGCATCCGAATGTCGTGCGAACTTTCGACTTTGGCCAGATCGGCGATGTGCCGTTCCTCTCGATGGAGTACGTGCATGGCATCACCCTGCGCGATGCGTTACGCCGCACTGGCCGGATGCGCCCTCATGCCGGGCTGCGTGTCGCGCGGCAGCTCTGCGCCGGACTGGGTGCTGCGCATCGCACCGGCGTACTGCATCGCGATATCAAGCCGAGCAACGTGATGCTCGAAGTCAACGGCACCGCCAAGTTGATGGACTTCGGCGTGGCACGTGCCATGGGCTCCCACGTCGATACGCGCTATCCGGAACGGCAGTTCGCCGGCACACCCCACTACCTGTCGCCGGAGCAGGCGCAGGGCCGCGAGGCACGCGAGGCTTCCGACATCTATTCCTTCGGCATACTGCTGTCGGAGATGTTCACCGGCAATGTGCCAATCGACGGCGACGGTACGCTCGATATCTGCATCGGCCATATCGAACGCGAGCCGGTCAAACCGTCCGTGTTCTGGCCCGAAATCCCGCCGGGGCTCGAGGCTTTGATCCTGCGCTGCCTGGAAAAGGATCCCGCTAAGCGGTATGCGAATACCGATGCGCTGCGCGATGACCTTGAAAGGCTACGGTTCTGATGCCTCTTTTCCCGCCCGATTTGCGCAACTCGCCCTTTCCGCATCCGGAAACCTTGCCCATGCCTTCAATGCCTGTTGCCTCGCAATCGCGCGTACGCACCCGCACGCTTGCTGCCTCGGGCCTTCTCTGGCTAGCAATGGGCAGTTCGCTCGTGAATGCCGCCGGCACCCGACAACTTGCGACCGGCGGCGCCACTCAGTTCGAAGGCGCAGCCGGCGGGGGCCTGGTGCCTTGGGCAGCGATCACCGGCTACGGCAGTCGCGAGGAGATCGGCGCCAATGCGTTCATCACCCACGTCGATACCGGTGACTACAAGTTGGATTCGAGAGGCGTGTCCGTTGGCGTTTATAACCGCGTAGAGCTGTCCTTCGCGCGGCAGGAGCTGGACTTGGTTGCGCTCGGGCCAGCGTTGAGTCTCCCGCGCGCCACGCTGGATCAGGATGTGTTCGGCGCCAAAGTCCGCATCGCCGGCGACGTGCTTTACACCCGTATGCCGCAAATTGCCGCGGGCATCCAGTACAAGCGCCAGCGAGATTTCGCGATTCCGAGCGCAGTGGGTGCGCGCGACGACTCGGGCATCGACGTGTACCTCAGCGCCACCAAGGTTTTTCTGGCCGGGGCCGCAGGTTACAACCTGTTCACCAACCTTACCTTGCGATCGACCAATGCCAATGAGACGGGCCTGCTCGGCTTCGGCGGCGACCTCGGGTCGGATCGCAACCTACTACTCGAAGGCTCGGTGGGCGTCCTGGCAAATCGGTACTGGGCGGTGGGCACCGAGTACAAGAGCAAGCGCGGCCAACTCTCCGCGCTGCCCGAGGACGACTGGTGGGACGTGTTCGTCGCGTGGTTCCCGAACCGCCACGTTTCGGTCGTACTGGCGTATGCCAATCTGGGCACGGTGGCCACGCTGCCACACCAGGACGGCTGGTATCTGTCGATCACCGGAGGATTCTGATGAACCGAGCGCACTACCTCGCGTTGCTCCTCGCGCTGGGAACTGCCGCGGTCAGTGGCTGTGCTGCCACCGCGAGTCGCGGGTCCGACAGCCTCTACCGAGCAGTCGGTAGCGAGGCTGGCGTCGAACGACTCGTCACCCAGTTGCTGGAACGCGTCTACGCCGATGAACGCATTTCCGGCCTGTTCCAGAATTCCGACCGCGCCGATCTGCAGCGGCTGATCGAGGAGCAATTTTGCGTCGAGTTCGGCGGACCATGTACCTACAGCGGTCGCAGCATGACCGAGAGCCATGGCGGCCTGGCCATCAAGCACAAGGAGTTCGAAGCTTTCGTCGAGGACCTGATTCTGGCGATGGAAGATCTCGAGATGGCAACGAGTTCGCAGAATCGCATCCTGGCGATATTCGCACCGATGCGCGATGAGGTAGTCGACCAGTGAGCAACCGCCGTGCTCAGTCGCGGCGATAGAACTGATCCCGATCGACCGCTCCGGGGTCCAGCTCGATGTTGTGATCGACAAATTCCGGATGGATCAACTGGGCTTCCAGTTGCAGCGACAAGCCGTGCGTGCCGCCGAGCATGACCGGCGGATACAAGGCTTCGAACATCGGGTTGAAATCGACCTCGCCGTCGAGATAGCCCGCCAGCGGCATATTTGCCGGCACATAGGCTAGCAACTGCTCGTACAGCACCACGCCGCGCGCGTTCTCGACGAAGCTCTTGGTGACGGTGCGCTTGTTCTTGCCGCTGCCCTCGGTGGCTCGGTACTGACCGTGTTCGCGGTTGTAGGCCACGATACGCACGGTGGCTTGCTGCAAGGGCGCTCGCGCCTGGCCCTCGATCATGTCGCTGACACGGCAGCGTGCGCCACGCTGCAGTGACACTGACGGCGGTTTGGCCTTGAATTCCATGTACTTCTGCAACTGGCGCCGAATTGCCGCCCACAAGGCCATGCCGATGGCGCCGCTGCCGGTCAGCGCCTTCACGAGCGGGCTTTCGCTCTCGTGATTGCCATCCTCGTCGGTGCCGCTGTGATCGTAGAACCAGACCTGCGATTCCGGCACGAATTCATCGCGCACACCGACCACGGCGTTGAGCACAATGACCGGTATTCCAATCAGAAACAGCCAGATCACGATCATCCGTGCCTTGGCCGGGATCGCACGCAGGTTGGCGATGAAGCTGAAGCGGTCGCGTGGCGAATGCACCGCGGCATGCTCCGCCGGCACTGCCGCGCGCGGCGGCAAGGTGCACACCGAGGTGACATCGATTTCGAGCTTGGTGTCGAAAATCAGGCCGTCGTCGATCTCGATTTTGGCCTTGAGCAACAGGTCGAGCTTGCCGCCGGTGTAGGAAAACCCGTCGCCGAGCGCATCGCCCAGAGGAATGCGGTTCTGGCCCGAGGCGAGGACGAATTTCTGTTCGACCAGCACGTCCTCCTTGTGCACCGGACTGCTGCGCTTGACCACGGCACGGCGTTCGATCTTCAGCGTGGCCGGCTTGCCGACCAGGGCCGGATCACGAACCCAGACCTGCACCACGCAACCGTTTGCCTCACGCGTCACCGATAGCTGAATCGCGTCGCTCATGATCTTCTCTCCCCCATCGTGATAACGATAGACCACGACGGCGCAGGACAAGAAATGCGCGCTTGATTCGCCCCCGTCCTGCCGCCATCCTGCGCGCCTGCCTTGGTATCGAATCCTGCTCCAATCCATGAACACGCGCTACAACGCCGCCGACATCGAAGTCCTTTCCGGCCTTGAGCCGGTCAAACGCCGCCCGGGCATGTACACCGACACCACCCGGCCGAATCATCTGGCGCAGGAAGTGATCGACAACTCGGTGGACGAGGCCTTGGCCGGGCATGCGAAATCCATCGAAGTCACGCTGTACGCCGACGGCAGCTGCGAGGTCAGCGACGACGGCCGCGGC
>JBKJTK010000354.1:0-17491 GCA_046590875.1 Chiayiivirga sp. | reverse complement strand
TGAGCATGCGCGCCCCCGTCGGAAAACGAATCCGGCGTGACGTTGACGATGCCCAGGATGCGTGGACGGTCGAGTATCAGAACGCGGCCGGCGCAGTCGAGCTGCGGAACAATGTCGAACATCAGGAGCCCCTGTGCGCCGCCACTTCATCCAGCGTCTCTTCGTCCCTGAGAGTCACTCCCCAAACGCAACCACGTTCGACAGATCGATCTCACGACCGGTGCGGGTAGTACCAACACGACGCATCGAGCCGTCGGGCCTTGCTTCCAGCGCGACGCGTTCGATGAGATCTTCCTCTCCGCTCAGCTCGCGATAGGGTGACTGCTTTGCAACGGCCGCTGGGACGCTATAACTCACGGTCGCCATCAGAGTGCTGGGGCCAGAAGGCAAGGTGACGCTGGCGTTGGCCGTTGCGTTTTCCGGCGTGCCCGAAAGCGCATTGCTGACGTGGCTGGTGGTCGGACCGTAGGCGGGCGTCACCACGATGGTGACGGTGTTGCCTACCGGCACGCCCGAGGTCGCCACGTCGACTGCGACCGGGTTGGTCGTGCCTTCGGGCAAGGTGATGTCCGCATTGCCTGTCGGTTCGGCCGGCGCAGCGGTGCCGCCGACACTAGCGATTCGAAGTGTTGGCATGCCCGCTACAAAAACCGGCCCCGGGGGACCAAACGTGTGAGCGGGTGTGCTGGTGGCGATGCGAGTAAAATTCTCGGCTTCGAGCCGAATCCGGCCTGCCCCGCCGTAACCTCCTTGTTCAATGCCTGACGCGACGGTCGCGCCTCCTTGCGCGCTGATCGCTCCGTTGCCAGCGAGCGTGGTCGCAACGAGTCGGATGCCGCCTCCGCTGCCGCTGCCACCTGAACCTCCGACACCGGCGCCGCCGATTGCGCCGCCCGCACCGCCATTGGCATGAAGGGAGCCTGACACAGTCAACGTGCCCGACGCGGCGATAAGCAGGCCACCCGCACCTCCACCCCCACCGGCTCCACGCAGCGTCGTCCCACCCGCCCCACCGCCACCGCCCGAACCGCCGATCAGCGGCTGGAGGTTTTGCACACCATAGACAACGCCGCGTGTCGTCGCGCCCGGGTCGAGACAATGGCTGATGTGGCTGCCGCCGTGATCACCGATCGTGCCGAAACCGCCTCCGCTCCCGCCGCAGGGAGAGCTGCCTTGGAACCTGCTCGGCCCTGGCGCTCCCGGGCCCGTTCCGCCCTGTGAAACGCGATTGGCTGCGATGCTGTCGACTCTTCCGCCTTGGCCACCGCCAAATCCACCCGGCCCGCCTTGGCCCGGCGTGCCATCGTCACCGATGTTGCCGTTCCCCGCCGCGCCTGTCGCAGCGCCTACCGTGCCATTAACTGAAATGGCACCGGCAATCACTGCGTCGCCTCCGACCAGAATTACCACCGGCGTGTTTGTGGTGTTCTTCGCAAACGTCACCGTCACGCCTGCGGGAATATTGAGCGTCGTGTAGTTCAACACCCCGTTAGCAGGTAGCGGCACCTGCGTGTTGACGGTGGGGTTGAAGGCACCATTGGCGCCAGTGCTGCCGCTTTCGAAGGCGACGGCCGGAGCGCACGAGAGGCCGAGAACGATGGCTGCGGCCAGCGAGCAGATAGAGGGATGGCTGATTTTCATTGCAGGACTCCGGCAGTACAGATCGATACGGTCACTTACCCGTGACCACGGTAAAGGTATTGGCGGCAAGCGCTTCGTCGGTCGTTGTGCCGCCGCTGGTCACAACCCGAATTACTCGCGGACCACCTGGCGCATTGGCCGCAATCGTGACCGCTACGGTCACGATGCTGCCGTCTGCACTGACGCTCGGATTGACACCGAACGTCAGGCCTTGAGATGGCGTCGCCGTCACGGCGCTGGCGCCGAATAGGCTGCCGCCGCGGATGGTGAGCGAGATCGTTTGATTGGGCGTGACCTGGATCGGGCCGATGGAATCGATACGCGGCTCGTTGCCCACGACGCGAGCCAGCGCGCCATCCAGCAAGGCGAACGAAATCTCGTTGCTGCCGGCGCGGATCACGATGCGCCGCTCGACTTGCGACGCATCGCTCGCCACCTCGATAGGCAAGGCTGCGCTCAGTCCATCCGGCGTCACTTGCAAAGCGCCGGTGACAGTAATGCCTTCCGGCGGCTGGAACTCGATCGCCGTCGCGCCCGACAAGCCCACGCCCTGGATCGACAGCGTCGCCGGTCGACCGACAAGCAGATAGCGCGGCGACAGCGCCTTCGCCACCGGACCGATCGCGACGCCCAGCGCGTGCGCAGGCAACAAATAGGAATTCGACCCCTCCGGCGGCGTAAACGCGATGGTCACGCCCATCAAGGACGACACCAAACCGATGTCCTGCGTCGACCCTGCGTCCGACCCGATCTGCACGCCGAGCAACGGCGCAAGCAAGGGCGACACCTCCGCCGTCACCGCACTCGCGAACCGGATCGTGTTCGAGGCCGCCGCCGTGGTGCCGGAACTGCCAGTCGGCGTGTCGATCACGACGATGCGTTCGCCCAAGGCGGCAGTCGCGCTGATATTCAGCGACGCGCTCAGGCTTTGCCCATCCGGCGCGATGTTCGGTGCGGAAATGCTGGTGTCATCTGCCGGAATGAAACGCACCGCCGTCGCGTCCGAGAAGTTGCGACCACGAAGCGACAACGCGACAGAAGCACCACCCGGCACCACCACCAGCGGCGACACGGAGTCGATCTCCGGCAAAACCTCGGTGATGCGGAACAAATCTGCCCCCGGTTGCGTCGGCAGCACCGCGCCGCTGGGCGACGCCAGCTGCACTCGGCGCAATCCGCGCGGTGCATCGGATGCGATGGTGACGTTCGCGGTCACCTGAGAGCCGTCGCCCTCCGCCGCCACGCTATCCACCGTGATTCCGGTGGCAGGCTCGAAGCTCAATCCGTTCACTGCAGCCAAACCCTGTCCACTCACACGCAGGACGAAGTTGCTGCTCACGGACCGCGCCGTCGGATCGAGTGCCGAGAATCCGCCACCGACCACCACACCCAGCAAGGGTGAAGGCTGGAAGATCGCCTGGCTACCGGTCGACCCGCCACCCGCCACATGGATGCCGAGCAAGGGTGCGACGATGGGCGAAACACCAGACGTTGCAGCCGCGACTACGTTCACTCGATTGTTCGCTGCCGCCGCCGTAGAGGTTTCGCCCGCGGCGCTGAGCAACGAAATCGCGCGTTCTCCCAGCGCTGCGTCCGCAGCGACCGAGAGCACGGCCGTCAACACATCGCCCTGCATGGAGATGTTTGGCGCACCATCCACGACCACGCTGTCGGGCGGTGTCAGGCGCAACGATGTGGTTTCGTGCAGGCGACGGCCGCGCACGGTCACGGTGGTGGTCACGCCACGCAACAGGAACAGCGGCGCCACCGAGTCGACCTCCGGTTGCGGATCCACGATGCGCAGATTGGCACCGGCGCGCGTCGCAAACGGCACGGCGACACCGCCTGCGCCGATCAAGCGCACTTCGCGATCGCCCAGGGCCGCGGCAGCTTCCGCCGACACGTTCAACACCACGCGGTCCCCACTCGCGTCGAGCGATTGCACGGTCACCGTGACATTGCTCGCAGGCACCAAGGTGACGCCATTCACGCCGCCCAAACCGGCGCCGAGCACCTCCACCGTCGTCGAGCCGCTGCCACGAACCACGTAATCGGGTTGCATCCGCGCCGCCACGGCGCCAATGCTCACGCCCAATGGCGCTGCCACCAGCGGAGACACCGTCGTGGGCAAGGTGTTGGGCTGGCTCGGCATCACTACCCCCAACAGAGCGGTGAACGGCCCGCGCGTGATCAAATTCGGCGGCGATGCCGGCTCACCCACTTGAACGCCGACTAGACGCGAATAGAAGCTCGCGCCACCCGCCGGTGGCTGATAGCGCGGCGTAACGAACACCGGCACCGTGACATCGGCAATCTCATCGGCTTCGACGCGCAAAGCGCCCACGCCCAGCGCAGACGCCTGAAGCGTCACGGTTCCCACCGTCGTGCTGCCCGCGGCCAAGGTAAGCGTCGAAGGCGTTGCGCTCACGGCACCGCTGCCCGACAACGTGAAGGTGTGCGGAATTACGTCGGCGCTGTCGACGCGGATCGACCCTGCCAAGGAGTCGCCGGGCGCCAGTGCCGCCGGATTGGGTTCGATCTGCAACACAGGCAAACGCGGCCGCACGGTGAACGCAATCTCGCTGCTGCCCAACGCGGTAGTGAAGCTCAGGCGATGCTCGCCCAGCGGCACGGTTTCATCGGCTTGCAAGCGAAAGGTGGCACGCGAGGCGGTGGCGGTGACCGCGCTGACGACCAGCCCCGGATGATCGGAGGCGATAGTCGCGCCGCGCAGGCTGCTGCCCGCTACTTCGATGTTCACTGCCGGACCATGGCGAACGATGGCCGGCGTCATCGTCGTTGCCGTGGGCGCCGCGGTTTCCACCGCGGTGCGGATCGCCTTCACGCGGCCGGCTTCATCGTATTCGATTTCGGTGAATTGCTTGGAGCTGGTTTGGGCTTGGGCAGCAGGCGACATCGCCACGATGAGTAGCGAAAGAAACAACAACGACAACGCCCAGGCTTTGCTCACCGTCTGGTTGCTCGATTGAGTTCAATTTTGTGCATCAATGCCCTGTTCCAATACCTTTGCACTGATCGAGTTCTTTCACTGATCCGGTTCTCTCAGCCACACGTGTCAGAGGACGAGATAGCGATTTGGTTTTCGTCAAATCCATGACTTTTTCGTTTTGCGCGCAAGCCAAAGCAAATCTAGATTGATGCCCGAGCATCACGATCAGTGGCCAGAACCCAGTGCCATATGGACTTGAATGTACCGATACCGGGGTCGATGGGCTCGCCGGCATGCAACTCATAGACCTCGTCTCGACTCGGTGACACAACCAGACGAAACTCCGTATCGCTGCCGACCATGCCCTCGCCGATCACGAATAGCCCATTCACCTCAGACTCACTAAAAAGTTCGCGAGAAACGCGAATGTCTGCTCCTTTTTGCGTTTCGACGCTATCGAACATTTCAAAGAAACCGGCGATGGCGCTCGGAATTTCGTTCAAGACTGACACGCCCGGATCTTTCGCTTTGACGCACCTAAATCCCCCCCCAACCGCCAGCGTCGAAAGAGCTTCCTTCTTCGCTTTGTCTTGGCTCATGGCGTTAATTTTCGCCAGTGATTTCTTTGTGCTCGCGTACTCTCCTCGCGCTCGACGCATCAAGAGCGCCAGAGCAGCAAAGACTCCCATCACAATCACGCTCACTATCATCAGCTTCATGAAGCTCTCTCTACTGGCATGGATCGCCGGAAGTCTCGGAGCCTCCCGAAAATGTACTCTGACCCCTGTTTTCCTGACCCCGTTTTCTGCCGTTTTCTGCTGACCCCGTTTCCTCTGACCCCGTTTCCTCTTCTACTTGACCCCGCTTCTGCTGAAGGTTGGCTCGCCTACCCAGTACTCGCTTGCGAATAGAGCGAATGCATATCTGAGGTCGTTTTTCGGAATGGATCGTGCAAGCTAATCGTCCTCATCGACTCAAGAAGCAGCCTAGCTGCACCTTGAGAATCTCCCGTCCTCGCTTCCGCCTTTCCCATCTCCACCAGAAAGACGTGTGGGAAGACGGTAGCCTTCGCCATCTCTTCGTCAACAGAGATATTGCCGTCGAACGCACTACGCACCTCCATTGCCGTAGTCATTGCTCTTTGGCGATACCGAAGCGGAGAGCCCTCCATGAACTGAACACAGCGCTCGAACATCTTGCGATCTCCGACCCATAGCGATGACTCGAGCATGGCAGCCATTTGCAACTCGGTAGGAGAAACTGTCGATGGTCGATTGAGGTAGATGGCTGTCGCTGCAGCAACGCAGGATGCGTCGAAATGCCGGATACCACTCGAAACCGTCGTAAGCGCCAAGCAGGACACGCACCCGCGCGAGCACGCTCTTGGTCTGCTCGCCTGCTTCAGGAGTAAATGATGCAAGGGCTCGTCTCGTCGAGAAACCATCCGCCGCAGATGTGCCAAGAGCGCAAGCGTCGCACAGCAAATCAGTTCCAACGATCGAAACATGTTTCATGCCTCAGGAGGACATATGAGATCAGGTTGGCACATCCATGGATTCATCATGCATTCGATCTCTTGTGTTGGTGAAATTGGAGCGGCTGATCTTCCGCTGTTTCCAAAGCCCTCAAGAAGGTCGCCCAGAGTTTCCCAGAACGATTGCCTCACACGGGGAGGGAGTTCCTGCGGCGGAGGCTGCCCAATCTCTGGTTTTGTATCTCCACGAGGCTTGACACCTGCATCTCGAAGAGCCTGATCAATCCTCTGCTGCCCGGTCAGTGGCTTCTCGGCATTTTCTCGAATTCCCTGTCGAACAGCCTGGGTCAGCGGATTAGGCCTGAGAAGCGGCAAAGGCCGAACGATTAGGGGCGGTTGAGCAAGAAATATCGCTTGCAGTCCACTGAGGTCCACAAGATTGACCGGGTTGGAATTGGCATAGGCGTACAGACTTATCGATTTTCCTGCAAATCGACTTATGTCCTTCGTTAACCATCTGCCCGTTTCAGGCGCGACGTCCCTCGCTCCGAACCGAGTCAGCCCCGTGTCTCGGTCATAGATGCCTCCCGCGAATCCAAACGGCTGGAACCCGGGAGCCGTATCGAGTGTGACCTTGCCCCACGCGTCGTAGTCCAGCCTCTGCGCGACTTGGCCGGTGCCGGTGTCGATCACGAGTCGCACCGAGCCGATGTGATCGGAGATGAAGCGATACGTCTTACCACCCTTCTGCATCAGGGCCGGCACATGCGCCCGGTCGGCGTAGACGAATTGCGCGATGGGTTGGCCGTTGCCGTCTAGCTCAACAATGGGATCAAGCTGATCGAAGTAGAGAAAACCCTGTTCGAGCTGCCCGTTGCGGCGCTTGCCAACGCGCCGTCCTTTGCCATCCACCACGTATTCCAGTTGCGCGCCGTTGGGCAGTTCGACCGCCGTCAGATCGCCATGCAGGCTGTAGCGATAGCGCGTGGTCTGGTTCGCGCAGGTTTGCGTTTCCAGTTCGCCGTTGGCGGTGTAGGTGTAGGTGCAGTCGCCTTGCCTCAGCAGGCGATCTTGCGCATCGACCTCGTAGGTCGTGGTGTTGTTCCCGCGCGTCAGCGTTTCGCGGTTGCCGTTGGCGTCGTAGGTGTAGCTCTCGCTGACGGCGCCGTTGATCGTCACTTGGTCGAGACGACCGGCGAGGTCGTAGCGGTAATCGAACGTGGTCGTGACGCCTTGAATGGTTTCAGTCTTCTGCGTGATGCGTTCCAGCGCATCGCGCTCGAATTGCGTGCGATACAGCGCCGCGCCGTTGAGGGTGGCGGCGTAGACGCGCGGTTCGGCGAACGCGCTCCACTCCCAGGTGTCGGCGACGGTACCGATCTGCGTGCCTTGCAACAGGCCGTTGGCGGCATCACGCGTGAGTGTGAGATCGCTCGGGGCACCGGCGCTCGGGGTGAGCGTGGCTCTCGTCAGTAGACCATCGTCGTCGAAGCCGTAGCCGGTCGTGGCGCCGGGTGCGGTCAGCGTGGTGAGACGGAATTCGTTGTCGTAACCGAAGCCGACCGCGCCGGTGATGGCGCCGCTGCTGGTTTCGGACGTGACCAGGAAACCGTCGTAGGCATAGGCGAGTTGCACCTCGTTGCCGGCGTCGCCGTCTTGTTCCGGGCGCGAGACATTTAGCAGGCGGCCGGCCGCGTCGTAACTGAAGTCCAGTTCCACGCTGCCCGGCAGGGTTTGCAGATCCGGGTTGCCGTCGGTGTCGAAGTCCGTGGTCGTGACCGTCGGTGTGGGAGCGATGGCCGGCGCCTCGTAGCGCGTCTCGCGGTCCAGTTCGTCGTAGCCGAAGCGGTGGATGTGTTGTTTGGGCGTGGTGAGCGCGCTGACGTTGCCGTTGGGATCGGTGGCGAGGCCGATCTCGCGCTGATCGGGCAAGGTGAGTTTCGTCGGGCGGCCGTCGCGATCGTTGTCGATCGTCACCGTGCGTAGCAGCGGATCGGTGACCGTGTGCAGATAGCCGAAGGCGTCGTAGCCGAAGGCGTATTCGCGCGTCGTCGTCCCGTCACTCTGGCGGATCGTTTCCAATCGGCCGCGCGCGTCGTAGGCGTAAGTCAAATCGGCCAGGCCCGGCACTTGCAAGGTCAGCGGCTGGCGCTGCGCATTCACCCGCAGAGTGGCGCCCCGGCCTTCCGGGGTCGTGCTGGTGAAGGTCAAGCTCGCCTGGTCGAAGGCAGTGACGAAGTCGCGCCCGTTGACGGTCGTGGTTTCGGTCCAGGTGGAGAGGTCGGCCGGATCGCGCACGCCCGCGGGTGTGGCCTGGTACTGCTGCGTGATTTCGGCGCGCAGGCCGAGCGGGGTTTCCAGCACGCTGCGGGCCGGCAGCATGGCTTGGGTGCCGAAACGCGGATGCGGGCTTTGCTCGGACTGCGACTGCGTGCCGTCCGCGCTCAGCGTGGTGCGCGTGCCGGCCGGATCGATCGTGGTATGCGATTCGGTAGCGTCCGGCGCGCGCGAATAGCGGATTTCGGTTCCGTCGGGTTCGTTGACCACACCATAGGTGCTGGTGCGGCCCAAGCGCGAGGTGAAGTCGGTTTCGCTGCCGTTGCCCAGATCGCGCGAGGTGATCGTCCATCCACTGCCATCGGGGCGGCTGTCGGAGATCAGGCGACCGTTGGCATCGTAGCCGTAGTCCCAGCGATGCTCGCGCGCATCGATCTTGAATTGCATCAAGCCACTAGTGTTGTACTCGAACTCGGTGCGGCGGTTCTCCGGCGTGGTGAGGGTTTTGAGGTAGCCGCGCGAATCCAAGGTGAAGCCTGTGCGCAAGTTGTCCGGCGAGATCAAGCCAGTCGGCTGACCGGTCGCGTCGCGCTCGATCCGGGTGCGATTGCCGAACGCATCCACCATCGCGACGACATCCCCGTCGACATATTCCAGCGAGTACAGCACGCCGCCGGTGAGGGCATCGAGCGTGCGCAGGTGGCGACCCTGCGTATCAAAGACGTGCAGCGCTTCGCCGCCAGGATCGGCCACGGTGATTTCGCCGGCACTGGCCGTGGGCGCGGCTTCGTGGCCGATACGGCGCAGGGCGTGGAAATGCGTGAACAGGACGCGGCCCGCGCGGTCGATGGCAATGCCTTGCGGGGCTTCGATCGGAAGATTGCGCGCGGGCAGACCATTGGCGGCGTAACCAGTATTGCCCGTGCCCGCGAGCGTGACGATCAAACCGTTGCCGTCCACGCGCCGGATCCGGTGCTGACCCGCATCGGCGATCAGGAGGCGCTGATTGCCGTCCACTGCGATGTCGCCAGGTGCGATGAGGGCCTGTGTCGCAGGCACATTGCT
Source organism: Chiayiivirga sp. (assembly GCA_046590875.1). GTDB lineage: Bacteria > Pseudomonadota > Gammaproteobacteria > Xanthomonadales > Xanthomonadaceae > JALCLA01. The sequence goes on along the minus strand of JBKJTK010000354.1, from coordinate 8,084 downwards.
GGCGTTGGCGTCGGTGCCACCTCCCGCCACGACGCGCGTGAGTCCATCGGCACCGACGACGCGAACCCGACTGGCGGCTTCGAGGACGTAGGCGTTGCCGAGATCGTCCGCGGCCACCTGTGTGGGAGATTGCAGCGCGGTATCGACGCCACGTTGGCTGCTGCCCGATCCGCCGCCAGCGATCAGGACCAGCGAGCCATCCGGCTGGATCGACCAGACGCGATGGTTGCCGGTATCGGCGATGAAGACCACCCCGAAGCGGTTGGCGGAGACGCCGCGCGGGTCATTCAGCGACGAGGTGCTGGCCGGCTGACCGGCCGTCGCCAGTGCAGGCGTGCCCGTGCCGGCCACGGTCACGATCCGGCCGTCGCGTTCGATGCGACGGATGCGGTGGTTGCCGCGGTCGGCGATGTAAAGGCGACCCTGTGCATCGAAGGACAACGCGCTCGGGTTGCTGAGCTGCGCCGCCGTGGCCGGTCCGTTGTCGCCACTGAATCCCGGGCTGCCGATACCTGCCACGCTCGTCATCGCGCCATCGGTGTCGATGCGACGAATGCGATGGTTGGCGGTATCAGCGACAAAGATCCGGCCGCGATCGTCCACAGCGATGGCGCCCGGTGTGTTGAGGGTGAAACCCACAGCCGGCGCACCATCGAGGCCCGATCCGAAGCGATCCGATCCGGCGAGCGTATCGAGCAACTCAGGTCTATCGAGCGCCGCTACGGTGCGCCCATTGCCCATCATCATGGTGCCGCTGGTCACGTCGAGCACATGCTGGAACTGCAACTGCCAGCCCGCGGTTTGGCGGCGCTTCTGCGCACTCTGGTAGGTGATAGAGGAGGTGTCCTCCCACCATTCGATTATCTCCGCGCGTTCACGATCGCCGGTGAGAGGCAATGCACCCGCACTGCCGAACGAGCGACTTCCTCCGCCGCCGCCACCACCGCTGGCGGAGGCCATATCGCCCCGCCACAGCGGCTTGTAGACGTAGCCGACGCGGATCTTGAAGGGGTAGGTGCCCTCGCGCGAACGGTAGTATGGATCGACGAGCGCGAGCGCAATCCGGGTGGAATAGTTCGGTACCGCGGGATAGCTGCCCTTGTAGACGCGACCGAGCAAATGCAGTTCCAGATCGACGCGTTTCAGCGACGGCGGCACGTAGTCAGGCGTCAGCGTCAAATTGATCGTGGGACCGAGCAGGCCGGCGTCGGCGACAAGGCGCGAGCTGTCGTAGCGCAGCGCACCGGGAATGCCGGGCGCCGCAACGCTTTCGCCTAGATTGCGACTGGTGCCGCCGATCTCGCAGCCAGCAACGCAAGGTTCGTTCTCCTTCTTGATCGGGTCGAGCAGCCACTTCACGAAGTGCTTGATCGCATCCAGCGGCAGACCGAAGCCCCAGTTCCAGTCCCAAGTCGAGAAATGCGAGAGCTGCACCCGCCAGAACGACATACCCGGCGCGAAGCGCCCCGCGATCATGCCGCGCTCGCTATCGTCGATGCCCAAGGCGGACAAGGTGGCGGAGCTGGCCGCCGTTCCGTTGCCGTCCGCATCGAGCACCGCGCGCCCATCGACGATGGCAAGCACCTTCAGGACGCGGCCATCGTTGACGGCCTTCCATTGCGCCGCTGTATTGTCGTAGTAGCCCGACGGCACCCGCATGCCGACCGGGAAATCCATGAAGTTGTCGACGTACGCCGACACCTGCCGATCGAAGAGCACGTCGCGCCCATCGATCTTGGTCCCTTCCTGTAGCGCCTGGTCGACCGACAGCTCCACGGCATAGGTATAGGCCGTGGTGGGCGGCAGCGGCGCCGGCATGGCACTGGGCCCGTTGGGACCGACCGTGTACTCGGTCATGCGCACGTCGAGCTGATCGAGCGCCAGAGTGCTGCCGTCTGCAAGCACCATTTGGGCCTGGGTGCCGGGCGGAAAATACACGGCTGGTTGACGCGACCCTGCGCTATCTTCGACTTCGCTGCCGATGGCGATTTGTGGCAGCGTCGAGCCCATTTCGACGCGGGTAACAGCGTCGTCCAGTTCGACCAACGCCACGGTTTCCACCGTCGCGAAGTCGTGCCAGGGCACTTCCACCTGACGCTGCGCGAACAGGTAGCCCGACTTGTGGAACTCGATGACCAGCGTGCCGCCGCCGTTGAGCACCAGGTCGAACTGACCGTCGATACGGCTCAGCGTGTAGCCATACTCGGGATGATCCTGCACGGTCACGCGCACGCCGGGCAACGCAGCGCCCGCGCGGGTACGCACTTCACCGCGAACCACGGCAACGCGCGTCGGTTCCAGGGTGCCCGGATCAAGACCTATCTGGATCGGGTTCGGCGGCAAGTGGATGAAACCGACCGAACCTCCGAAATTGCCCGCGCCGCCATCGTCCATCGGAGGCGCAACGTCGCGCGGGTCCGGCGGCAGTCCCGGCGTCAAGATCACGGGATCGCTTTCGTTGCCGGCCATGTCGCGTGCAGCCACCAAAAGGCTGTCGCCCGGCTGAGTGGTCAGGTCCGTTATCAAGAATTCGCCGTCACGCACCAGCGTGGCGAGTTCCGCACGGCCTTGGATTCGGATCGCCAAAACGGCGTCGACCGGCACCGCATTGGCTCGCACTTGCACACGCCAGCCGTTGACGATGGCCGATGTCGCGACCGCGCTCTCTGCGATGGCTGCCGGCGGAACGGTGTCGACCGTGACTGTTCGCACCACTTCTGCTGAACGGTTGCCTTGTCGGTCCGCCAGGCTGATGCGCCAGGCTTGGAGGCCTTGCTGCAAGTCAGAGGTGGGACGGCACGTCAGCGCTCCCGAGCTTGCCGAGATCGGCGCATCGCATGCGACTGGAATCGTGTCGGCACCGCGCAGCCAGCGCAACGACGCCGGGTCGATACCGGCATCCAAATCCAGATAGGAAATCGAGAGGTTGGGGCGAAGCGTGGCGAGAAAAGCCCCGTCTTCCGGGCTGGTCAGTGTTATCGAGGGCGCCGATTGATCCTGTGGCGCCTCGAAGCTGCTGTGGAAAATTCGATCGGCTTGGCTCTTCGCACTGAACGTGGCGAGCGATCCGGCGCCGTCGCGCGAATCGTTCCGACTCAGGGCCTGCATCGCCCGCATGCGCGCGCGAGCCTCAACCGGCAGTTGATCGAGTGCGATCCGCTGCAAGGTCTCAAGCTCGAAGACGACGAAGCTCTCCGCCTCCTGATCGCGTCGAACCCAGAGCCAATGATCGAGGATGCCAAGGTCGAGCACCGCCCCGACGTCCATGACCAAGTCGCCAACCAACGCCAGATCGTCGGCCTCACGCGCAAAGATTTCGATTCGGCCGGGGGCATCGGCGATTGCGAGCCATCGCTCCGATCCAGCAACTGCGAGACCATATCGGCCGCGCAGTTCGCGTTGCTGCGCCCTCAGCGTCCGCCGGAGGGTGGGCGGCAATTCGTTGAGATTGAAAACGTGGACGGCGCCGGCTTGCGGGGCGCCGACATTGCTCAGCGGCGCTCCGACGAACAGCAAGTGGCCGGACACCGAAACGGCGCGTCCAAATCCGTCCGGCTTTCCCGCTTCGGGACTGGCGACCTGTGTCAGACGCTCCAGCGTTTGCGCTTCACGCCGGAAAAGTTCGACGACGCTATCTACTTCCCATGCGCGGCCAGGCGACGCGACGGCGAGGATGTCGTCCGAACCCGCCAGCACTGCGCCAAAGCGACGCGCCGATTTCGAAACGGTCGGATCGAGAATCTGACTGAGCGTCCAGTGTCCGCTCTCGTCGAAGGCGTAAAGGTAGACATGCCCTGCGCGATGCTTGTCGGTTTCCTCCTCGGGAAGCGCTGCGACCGCGAGTATCGGACCAACGAACGTCAGCTCGGTGCCGAAGTCGCTATTGATCGCTTCGGACGGCACATTCATTAACGTCGGAGTGATCGAGTGAGCGCCCGACACGGTATTGAAGAGGCGCAACGGTGCGGATTCACTGCCCGAGCGACCGACTGCCAGCCAATCGAGCTCGGCGCTCCAGGCCAGCGGAGGTAACGACGTGGACGAGGTGCCGAGCACCGCGTCGTCGACCACCTCCATCCAGGGATCGATGGTGACGGGGAATCGCGCCGACGAGACATCCAGCGTCAGCTGCAAACCTGAGGCGTCGACCTGCGCAAGCGTGAACGGCACCGCGGCGCCATCGGCCGAGAACACACGCAAATCCCGGTAGCGCGCATAAACCCCGCCCTCGGGCGAGAGCGCATCGAAACTGATGCCCTCCCCGCCCATTGCTCGTAAGGGGCGCGACGACCGCAACCACAGCGATATTTCGCTATCCGTACCGCAGGCCGGAGCAGATGGCAGGGTGATGCCATGCAAATAGGGGTGAGCATCCCGTCCGTACCACTCATGCAGCCCGACCGATTCACCGTCCTGGCCAATCAACTCGAACGTTGCCAGTGCAGAAGTGTTACGCATCGGGCGTTGCGTCAGCCTCGTGCGTTGGCCACACGTTTCCCACGCTTCCGCACCGATGCGCCAAGCCAAATGAGGCAATGGCGCCGCATCGGTGGCTCGCGCCACCACACCGTCTGAGTGCACGTCGCTAACCGAGCGCACGACCGACACTGGCGCCGTCGCACATCCCGCAACAACGACGAGCGCGACCAACAGCGTCAAAGCGCTCCATGCGCGTGCGCAACCGACAAGTACGGCTTGCATCATTGACTACCTACCAGGATTCCGCCGCTACGATGATGAGTTTCGTCCGGGCGTGCTGGACTTAGGGCGCGCTGTTGCGCAGCTGGGAGTTTCAACTTGGAATTTCCCCAGAACAGATGTTGCAACGCGCACCTTGACCGCCCGACGTGACGGACAGTTGACGCCCTGGTTGCGGGAGCGCTGACACTAGTACTCGGAAATCGAGGAGGGATTCGATCAGGCCACGCCCCACCGCTGCCAATCGACTCGTTGCTACCTGCCCCACCCAACGACCGCGCGGCCGATCGAGCCGGCTGCGGGCGAGGAGTCTAGCACTGGATTGTGCGTCGCATCACACATTGCGCAGCCGACGTTCGAAAACGCGAAGCCCCCGAACTCGGGGGCTTCACTGGCTACTGGAACTGGTTACCGGAACTGCCCCGATTCACGTCTGCGCCGCAGGGCCACCCACCGCGCCGGCGCTCGGACCAGACCCATTGGTCGGCGTCGACTTGGCGCTCTTGCTCCAGTCGGCCGGCGGACCGGGGCGGCGTCCTGCCATCACGTCGTCGATCTGACGTGCGTCGATGGTCTCGTAGGTCAGCAGCGCGTCCGCCATCATGTGCAGGTTGTCGAGGTTCTCGTTGAGCATGGCCTTGGTCTTCGCGTAGGCCTTGTCGAGAATGATGCGCACCACCTCGTCGATCTTGCGCGCGGTCTCGTCGGAGACGCTCTTGTGCTGGGTCACGGAACGACCGAGGAAGACCTCGTCCTCCTCGCCGCCGTAGGCTATGGGGCCCATTTCGTCCGATAGCCCCCACTTGGTGACCATATTGCGCGCCATTTTGGTGGCGCGCTCGATGTCGTTGGAGGCGCCCGTGGTGACCTTGTCGACGCCGAAGATCAGTTCCTCCGCGACACGACCACCGTAAAGCGAACACAGCTGCGATTCGATCGCGGTGCGGTTGAAACTGTACTTGTCGCCTTCCGGGAGATACATCGTGACGCCCAGCGCGCGACCGCGCGGAATGATCGTCACCTTGTAGACCGGATCGTGCTCGGGCATGAGTCGGCCGACGATGGCGTGGCCAGCCTCGTGGTAAGCAGTGAGCTTCTTCTCGTCCTCGCTCATCGCCATCGAACGGCGCTCGGCGCCCATCAGGATCTTGTCGCGCGCCTTGTCGAAGTGCTCCATGCGCACGTCGCGTGCATTTTCGCGCGCCGCGAACAGCGCGGCTTCGTTGACGAGGTTGGCCAGGTCGGCACCCGAAAATCCGGGAGTGCCACGCGCGATCGTCATCGGCACCACGTCGGCATCGAGCGGCACTTTGCGCATATGCACCTTGAGGATCTGCTCGCGCCCTTTCACGTCGGGCAGGTTCACGACCACTTGCCGATCGAAGCGGCCCGGGCGCAGCAGCGCGGGGTCGAGCACGTCCGGGCGATTTGTCGCCGCGATTACGATGACGCCCTCACCACCCTCGAAGCCGTCCATTTCCACCAGCAACTGGTTGAGGGTCTGCTCGCGCTCGTCATGACCGCCGCCGAGTCCCGCGCCACGATGCCGACCGACGGCGTCGATCTCGTCGATGAAAATGATGCAGGGCGCATGTTTCTTGGCCTGCTCGAACATGTCGCGTACACGCGAGGCACCGACGCCGACGAACATCTCGACGAAATCCGAACCCGATATCGAGAAGAACGGCACCTTGGCTTCGCCCGCGATGGCGCGCGCCAGCAGCGTCTTGCCGGTACCCGGGGCTCCCACCATCAGAATGCCGCGCGGAATCTTGCCGCCGAGCTTCTGGAACTTGCCCGGATCGCGCAGGAATTCGACCAGTTCGCCGACTTCTTCCTTGGCCTCGTCCACGCCGGCCACGTCGGCAAAGGTGATCTTGACCTCGTTTTCGCCCTGCAGCTTGGCGCGCGAACGCCCGAAGCTCATCGCGCCGCGACCGCTGCCGCCGGACTGCAACTGTCGCATGAAGAAGATGAAGATGCCGATGAACAGAACGTACGGCAGCAGGTTGAGCAGGATGTAAGTGAGCGACGGGCCCGACGGCGGCGGGGTCTGCTCGATCGCCACGTCGTGCTGGATCAGGTCGTTGACCAGATCCTTGTCACCCGGGTTGTACGTCGTGAACTTGGTGCCGTCACGGCGCTCGCCGTCGATAGTGACGCGATCCTCGCCAATCTTCACCTTGGACACGGCATCATTGCGCACCTCCCCGATGAACTCGTCGTAGGCCACCGCCTGCGTGCCCGCCGTGCGAGGAGAGAAGCTCTGGAACACCGCCATCAACACCACGGCGATGATCACCCAGAGCAGCAGATTCTTGGCCAAGTCATTCATCGGGAAATTCTCATCAGCCCTACGGTTTGCGTTCGGCAAGCTTGCCGGTCGCCAGTGCATAAACTTCGGAGGAGCGGCTGCGCGATGCGTCAGGTTTCCTCACCTTCATCTGCGTGTAGCGCTTGCGCAAATCCCGAATGTAATCGTCGAACTCCGCGCCCTGGAACAACTTGATCAGGAACGCGCCGCCCACCCGCAAATGCCGATCGGCGAAATCCCGCGCCAACTCCGCGAGGTACATCGATCTGGCCTGATCCACTGCATCTACACCCGACATATTGGGCGCCATGTCGGAAAGCACAAGATCGACCGTCGTACCGGCGAGGACCGCCTCCAGACGTGAAAGTGACTCTCCTTCCCTGAAATCGCCGTGAATGAAGTCCACCCCCGCGATCGGCGGCATCTCGAGAATGTCCAGGGCGATTACGCGCCCGCTGTCGAGGCCGGCCTTGTCCTGCATCCGGCCGCGCACCAGTTGCGACCATCCGCCCGGAGCTGCACCCAGGTCGACGACGGTCATGCCCGGCTTCAGCAGGCGGTCGCGATCGATCAGTTCCTCCAACTTGTAGGCCGCGCGTGAACGCAGGCCCTCGGCCTGGGCCTTCTTCACGTAAGGATCGGAGAAGTGTTCGCGCAGCCAGCGCTGGCTGCTCTTGCTGCGGGCCATGGCGCAGGTGGTCGATCGGTGAGGAATGGCCCGCATGATACCCTTTCGCCCCGCAACTCCGCCCACGCGACCCGGCACGCAGCCATGACGACCCCCACCACCGCCCCTCAGATCACTGCCTCCCAGAAGCGTCATTTGCGCGGCCTTGCGCATCCTCTCAAGCCAGTGATCCAGGTCGGCGGCAAAGGCGTGAGCGACACACTTATGGCCGAACTGGAACTTGCACTGGAGCGGCACGAATTGCTCAAGGTGAAGCTCGCCGCCGAGGATCGCGACACTCGCGACGCGTGGATCGCCGAAATAGTAGAACGCTCCCACGCGTCGCGAGTGTCGCGATCCTCGGCGGCGAGCTTCACCTTGAGCAATTCGTGCCGCTCCAGTGCA
>JBKJTK010000248.1:0-3028 GCA_046590875.1 Chiayiivirga sp. | reverse complement strand
CGTAGGCGGCATCGCGGTCGATGCCGGCGCGCACGGCGGCGGTGCACCGGGTTCGCGCGCCGCCTTCTCCGTTGGCCGCGCTCATGCCGGCACCTCCACGCGTTGCGCCAACGCTTCACGCAGGACGCCAGCTATCTCGTCGGTCTCCTTGAGGAACGCGTCGTGGCCGAACTGCGAATGCAGCACGCGCAGGCGCGGCGCCTGCCGGCAGGTACCGCGGGCCAGGCGCGCGACAAGCTCATGGGCGTCGGCCAGCGGCACGAGCCGGTCCTCGGCCACTGCGACCACCGTCACCGGTACGCCGATCGCTTCCGGTGCAATCGCCTGCAGGTCCAGGGATTCGGACAGGCGCAGGAACGCGGTCGGCGAAGTGTTGGCGACGAACTTCGCCCCGCAATGGTCGAGGTAATCCTCGGCGCCGACGCGCACCCGGCCGTGGACGACCCGCGCGGCCTCGAAGCGCGCGTCGAACTCTTCCGGCGTGCGGTAAGTCAGGATCGCAAGCTGCCGCGCCAGCGCCAAGCCGTGGCGCTCGTCGCACTGCAATGCGCCCAGCGCGACCGCCTGGCGCTGCAGCGTGCGCCAGGCGCTGGCAAACGGGTGCGCGCGGTGGGCGCCGCTGATGGCGACCAGGTTTTGCAGACGCGCGCCGTGGCGCGCGGCGAACTGCAGCCCGACCATCGCGCCGTACGAGCTGCCGACAAAGCCGCCGAGGCACTCGATGCCCAGTGCATCAAGCAAGGCGGCGATCGCGTCGGCCTGGTCAGCCGGATCCAGCACGGCATCGAGCGTGCCGTCGGCGCCGACCCAGTCGAACGCGAGGATGCGATATGCACGCGGATCGAGCGCGGCACCAACCCCGACCTGCGCGTCCCACCATCCCGGTGTGTCGAAGGTTTCGCTGGCGGCGACGTGGCGATCGGCCGAAATGCCGCCGGCAACCAGCACCGTGGGCAATCCGGCATCGCCGAAAGTCTCGAAGCGCAACACCACCCGGCGTTGTCCGGCATGGCGCAGGGACAGATCGATGGCGAACTCACCGCGGCGGGCGGTGACCGTCCGCGGCGCGAGCGTTGCTAGTGCACGCGAAGGCGCGGGGTAAGCAAAAAACGCGGGCGCGGCGCCGGGGGCGCTGGGGTCAGGGAGGGTCATGAGACTCATGGCGGGCTTCCGAAGTGGCGGGGCGCCATCGAGCGGTGTTGCCGCCCGTGCGCCAGGGCGCACGTCGCAACCATCTTCCGGTGATCCGGCCAGAAGCCGGACACCGCAGGATTTGGCACCTGGCGCGGCTTGCGCTGCGCTGGTTGCCCCGGCTTCAAAGGGCCTGTCCCTCTGCCGGTCTTGATGGGATTTCGGAACCGACTTTGCCTGTCCCGTTTCCGCTTGTCAATCTCTTCATGCGGATGAAGCGATTTCCTACCGGATCGGTCGGGATTCGCCCGCCGTTCCGCCCCGCCCATCACACATGGTCACGGCCCTTCGCAAGGGGTCGGATTCGTGACCGCGCGGCGGCGACCGCTGCGCTTCGGACGCCGCCATCACACCGCGATGGCGCGCTTACTCGAAACCGTCCGCGAAGATGTCGTTGCTGATCGCCAGTTCGCTGGTGTTGCCGCCCGCGTCGGTCGCGGTCATGGCGACGGTACCGCCTTGCAGCAGCAAGGCCGGGACCGTCGTGGTTTTCGCCATGCCCGCGTCCGCGGCGGTGTAGGCATCGCCACCGATCCAGGTTTCGCCTTCGCTCGGCGTGCTGCGGTAGAGGTCAATCCGCAAGGGATAGCTTGCGTTCGCCACGCTGCTGTCGACTCGATAGCGCAGTTCGATGTCGTCGGCAACGATGCGTTGCGCAAGCAACTGCGGCGAGTTCTGCAGGCGGTTGCCGCCGCTGTCGGCATCGTCGGGATCGTTGGCAGTGGCGCCGTCGACATCGAAACCCGCCGAGAGGTCGATGGCGAGCGCATTTCCGCGAAAGCGGTTGGGCCTGATCGCGCCGCCGGTGCAACGTGACACATGCACGCCGGCTGCGGGTCCGTTGGCGATCAGGTTCGCTTCGCCGAGCGCATCGCCGCCGATTTCCACGCCGCAAGGAACGTCGCCGCCGGCAAGGCGAATCGTCGGCTCGCGTAGTTCCGGGATTCCCGGACGCGTTCCGTTGGGTATCGCGAATTGTCCGCTGACGTCGGTGCCGAACCAGTTGCCAATGACGCGGGTCGGCGCGCCGCTCAAGGCGCTCGCATCATTGCTACCGTAGACGCCGTGCTGATCGTTGCCCGCAATCAGGTTGCGCGCCGCGGCTACACCGCCGCCGATCACCGCGTCGGAAACCCCTCCCTGGATGCGCACCCCGTGGAACTGATTGTTGCCTGGCAGACGCAGGGTGCCGCTGGCGTTGGTGCCGATCAGGTTGCCTTGCACCAGGGAGCCGCTGCCGCCGCCGTTGCTGCTTTCAAACAGCAGCCACACCCCGGCGAAGGAGTTGCCCGAGATCAGATTGCGCGCCGCGGGTGTGGTGCCACCAATGCGGGTCGGCGCGCGAGCGGTGACGCCGGTGATATTGATCTGCGCGTTGCTACCTGTCACATCGGTTCCGAGGAAGTTTCCTTCCACCGCGTGGCCGCTGCCGCTGTTGATCTGCACCGCCGCGCTGAAGTTGCCAATGACCAGCCCGCGCACGATCATCTCGCTCGACCCCGGCCCGGCGGTTAGGGCGGGAAACACCACGCCGGAGCCGTAGACTTCGATCTTGAGGATCGCATTACTGCCGCCCTCTTCGGTCGTCAGGCTGTTGCCAACGCTGCCAGGTTGAGTCGTGCCGTCAATCGTGACCTGCTCGCGCCTGATCGTTGGCAATGGCCCCAATAACGTCGGCACCTCGATGCGCCAGTGGTCCGTCGTCGGGCGATAACCGGGATCGGTGACCGGCAGGGCGAATGCGATCGTGTGCGGGCCCGGGCTGGCGTTGGCCAACAGGATCGCCCCGCGTAGCGAGCAATCGGCGTTGCTGCTGTCGGCGTCGCAGATCTGTTGC
>JBKJTK010000437.1:0-4808 GCA_046590875.1 Chiayiivirga sp. | reverse complement strand
CACCATCACGCGCGGCAACGAAGCGCCGCAGATCGTGTCGCCGCCGGTGACGGTGGCCACCGAGGCGCGTGCCTATCGCTACGACGTCGACGCCACCGATCCGGACAACGACACGCTCGCTTACTCGCTCGACCGCTCGCCAGACGCGCTTGCGATCAACTCGGCCTCCGGCGTGATCACGGGTGTGGTTGATGCATCGTTGGTGCAGCCGGTGCGCACTTTCAATGGCCAGTGCTACGTGCTGCCCGATGATGCTGAATTGGAAGATCCGGACGGCACGATCATTGCGCCGCTCTTTCAGCGCGTGCGCCGCGCCATCGCCAAGGGCAGCGACTACGCCGCACCGCAGACGCGCACCTGGCACCAGCGCCACGGCTGCCTGGGCTGCCATGTCCAGAATCAGACGCTGCTGGGTCTGCAGGGCTCGATGGAGCGCGCCAAGGTCGATGAGGCCACGGCCGAATACTTGCTGGCCGAGATTCTTGCCAGTCAGCAATCAGACGGCTCGATTCGTCGCAGCCATCCGGAGTTCTCTGGCAACCAGACGGCTTTCGCGCTGTGGGCCTTGAGCTATGTTCCCGATCACGCGCGAACTTTGAGCGCACGTGAGCGCGCGCTGCGCTTCTTCCAGCCACGCAGGCAGACCAGCGGAAGCCAAACCTACTGGAACCACGATCACCCGAGCGGCTGGCTGAATATGCCGGAGGCTGCGACCGCGCTGGTCGCGATCGGCATCGATCGCTTTGTGCGCGACACTGCCCGCCTGCAGAACGTGACGCCGGCTCAGGTCGGCCTTGCAATCGAACTGCGCGGCAGGCTGCCCGGCGTGGCGGAATACTTCCTCGCCCGGTCGACCACGACCAACAACAACATGACGTTGGCGTTCACGATGCTCGGGCTGGCGCAGACTCAGCCGCACGTCGATACCGCGCTGCGCGCGCGAGTCGACGAGCGCCTCGCATTGCTCAACACGCGTCTGCGAGAGCGCTCGCGGGCTGCGGGTGGCTGGTCCCATGTGGTCAGCGGCGCTGCCGATCCGTTGACCTCGGCCTGGGTGGGATTTGCGCTCGACACGCTCGATCCGCCGTTGACGGATCCGGTCGTGGTGAACAACATCAAGTACCTGCTCGACGCGCAAGTGGCAGCCGACGGCACCTGGCGCACGTCCAGCAATCTTTTCGGCACGCACCTGGCCACCACGGGCCTCGTGATGGCCTATCTGCCGATTGCGCTCGAGCACCTGGGCAATCCCGACCTGACGCTCGGCCATATGAAGCTGGCAGAGCAGGTCGACGGCCGTTTCATGCTGTCGGTGGAAGCGATGAATCGCGGCTTGGCCGACGTCAACGTGGCCTCGACGGTGCGCTTCTACACCGGTCGCGAGGCTGCCGGCACGCTGCTTGGCGAAGCTGTCGCGGCGACGCTGCGCAGTGGCGAAACCCGCTGGGTGTCGATCACGCTTGATGCCGTGCCAGCGGGCGACTTGTCGGCTTCGATTGAGGCGACCGCGATTGCTGAATGTCTTGAGAACAACAATTTCACTCGCGCCGGACTCGTCATCGACCGTGCCACCGATCCCTTTGGGCTTTTTGATACCCAGCCGTACCTGATCAACCTGGAAGATGCGAACGCCGCGCCCGCCATCACCTCGCAGGCGGTGACCTCGTTCGAACAAGGCAAGCCCTACGTCTATCAGGTCACGGTGAGCGATGCCGATATCGGCGATGCGCACGAGTACGAACTGCGCACGGCACCGGCCGGCCTGTACATCAATCCGCTCAACGGCAGGTTCAGCTACGACCAGCAGGAACTCGCTGCGGGTACGCACGCCGTCACCGTGCGCGTCACCGACTTGCGCGGCCTGTTTGCGGAGCAGACGTTCCAGCTCATCGTTGTGCCGAACCAACCGCCAGAAATCACCTCGACGCCGGTGTTGCGCGCCTATCTCGGCACTACCTACCGCTACGACGTCGACGCCACCGATCCGGAGAACGACACGCTGCAATATCGCCTCAGCGGCGCGCCGTTGACGATGAGCATCGATGCCGCGACTGGCGAGATCAGCTGGGCACCGGAGACGCGTCACCTGGGCGACAACGCGGTAACGGTGCTAGTCGACGACGGCCGCGGTGGCACGGATAGTCAGACTTACGCGATTCGCGTCGAGAATCAGCCGGTAAATCGTGCGCCGACCATCACGACGACAGCGCCACCGCGCGCTGACGAAGGCGCGACGTACGTCTACGACATCGATGCGACCGATCCGGATGCCGACCTGCTGCAGTACAGCCAGGTGCGCGGACCGCAGAACTCCTCGGTCGCGGCGGCCAGCGGCCTGCTGTCGTGGAACGCGAGCGACGCGCGCCTGGTGAGCGGTATTCGAGCCTCGAACCAGTCGTGCCGAACCGCGATCGTCACGCAGCCGTTCCAGATGCAGGAGAAGTGGGCTTGGACCGGTAGCCCGCAAGAGCCTCGCTACGACCAAGTGCTCAGCACCGCGCTCGTCGCGCCGCTGTTCGACGAAAACCACGACGGGAAGGTCGATCGGCTCGACGCGCCTTCCGTCGTTTTCCTGTCCTTCCTCAATGACGCGAGCACCCCAGGCTCGGGGATTTTCAGCGCCCGCCTGCGCGTCATCGACGGTCGCACTGGCGCCGACCAATGGGTAACCAACAACTCGATCGATCTCGACGGGCACGGCACGCCCGCGATCGGCGACATCGATGCCGACGGCGTTCCTGACATCGTCACACAGACCGCCGACGGTGGTGCTGCGGCGTTCAATGCGAACGGCAGCCTCAAGTGGCGCGCGCCGCCGATCGCGGGCGCTACTCGCTGGCGCGTCGCGCACATCGCGGATCTAACCGGCGATGGCAGCGTGGAGATCGTCATCGGCGACGCGGTGCTCGACGCCCGTGGGGCGGTGCTGTGGCGCCTGACGGAGTTCCGCGGCTCGAGGATTGGTTCGCTCGTCCCGGGCTTGGTGGCGATCGCTGACCTCGACGGCGACGGCAGCCAGGAGATCGTGGCGGGCGCCTCGGCCTATTCGGCCAGCGGCGTGGTTCGCTGGAAGAACACCGCGGTCGGCGACGGATCGACCGCGATCGCGGACTTCGATCGTGACGGCCGACCTGAGGTCGTGGTCGTCGCGGCTGGCGCCGTCTCGCTGGTGCGCGGCACCGACGGCAGCAAGGTCTGGGGGCCGGTGGCCATTCCGGGCGGCGGCAACGTCGGCCCACCCACCGTGGGTGACATGAATGGCGACGGCACGCCCGAGATCGGCGTCGCAGGTGCCGCATCCTATGCGGCGATTTCCGCCCAGGGTCAGATCCTCTGGACCGCGACGACCCAGGACCAGTCGTCCAACGTCACCGGGTCGACCATTTCCGATCTCGATGGCGACGGCCGCGCGGAAGTCCTGTACCGCGATGAGCTGTATTTCCGCATCTACAACGGCAGTACGGGCGCCGTGCTTGAGCAGGTCCCGATGTCGAGCGTGACGGCGGTCGAGTATCCTGTGGTGGCCGACATCGATCTCGACGGCGAAGCGGAAGTCCTGGTGACGGCCGACGACCTGCTGCAGCGCCTGGGCCGCGCGGGCGGTCCGCGCATCGTCGGCGTGCACGTGTTCGCGTCGGCTTCCGGCGCCTGGACGCCCACGCGCTCCATCTGGAACCAACACGCCTACCACATCGACAACATCAACGACGACGGCTCGGTGCCGCGCGTTCCGGCCAAGAGCTGGCTGACGCACAACACCTTCCGCCTCAACACCTTCCCCGATCGCCATCCGCTCGGTCTGGCGGATCTGGCGCTGTTCGATCTGCGTCTGAACGAAGCCGTCGGCAGCATCAGCGTGCTGGTCACGAACCGCGGCTTGGCGCCGACGACAGCGGCCACGTCCGTGCGCATCTACAACGGCGATCCGGACACCGGCGGCAGCCTGCTCGGCACGCTCGCTGTCCCTGCGCTGGTCGTGGGCGAGGAGCAGACGCTGACGCTCTCGGGCCTCTCCGCGAATGCGGTCAACACAAACCTCTTCGCGCGCATCGACGAAGCCAACGCGATTGCGGAATGCCTCGACGACAACAACGGCACGGCGGCGGCCTACTTCAATGTGCGTGCCACCGATCCGGCCGGGCTGTTCGACGACCAGCGTTTCACTGCGACGGTCGAGAACTTCAACGAAGCGCCGAGCCTGCTCAGTACGTCGCTACCGTCGGGCGCGGTCGGCCAGACCTATCGCTTCATCATTGAGGCGCGCGATCCGGACCTGGGCGACGGACTGCGGTTCGAACTCGCGGCCGCGCCGCAAGGCCTGAGCATCGAAGCGGTATCGGGCGAGCTGCGCTGGGCGCCGACCGCTGCACAAGCCGGAACGCATACCGTGCGCGTGCGCGTCGTGGACCTCGGCGGTCTGGTCGCCGAGCGTAGCTTTGATCTCGTTATCTCGACCAATCAGCCGCCGCGGATCACCTCCACGCCGGCGACGTCCACCAACGTCGGTGCAGAGTATCGCTACGACGTCGAGGCCACGGACGCCGAAGGCGAGACGCTGAGCTACGCGCTCACGCAGGCGCCGACCGGCATGCAGATCGACGCCGTTAGCGGCCTGATCCGTTGGACGCCGAGCGCAAGCGGCTCGCATGAGGTCGAAGTGCGCGTCAGCGACGCGCGCGGTGCGATTGCGCTGCAGCGCTACACCCTGGTCGTGGCCGCGGCGGCGAACCGGCCGCCCACCATCACCTCAACGCCGTCGACGACGGCCACGGCGGGCCAGGCCTACACCTATGCGGTCGACGCGACCG
>JBKJTK010000421.1:0-2679 GCA_046590875.1 Chiayiivirga sp. | reverse complement strand
TTGTTGAAATAGACGTCGAGCACGCGGCCGCTGTTGTTCGGGTCCTGATCGCCGGTTTCGATCAACGTCCAGACATCGGTTGGCGCGCCGGTGTAGGGAAACACGGTGTGGTCGTCGATCTTCGCGTGCAGCGTCGTGCGCAACACCGCGCAGCTCGATGCATCCACGCCGTCGTAATAGCTGCCGGCGCCCAATGTCGCGACCGTGAACGCGATGACCTCGTTGGCGGCCGGCTTCAGCCCGTCGCCACTGGTCACCGCGTTGGCCACGATGGTGAAGGTGCAGGTATCGCCCGCGACCAGCGCGGTACCGGTGCCGATGACGAAGCTCGAACCACTCGAAGCATGCGTCAGGCTGATTCCCGTGCTTTGGGCGCAGGTGAGCGTGAATGCGCCCGGCGCGAGCGTGACGCTGGCATCGAACCCCACCTGCAGGTTGCCTGCGGACGGGAAGTTGGTGGCATTCTTGGCCGGCACGGTCGACACCACGGCGGGCGGTGCGACGGCGGCGGTGGTGAAGTTGACCCGCGTGTCTAAGTCGGGGTTGTCAGGCGTGCCGTCGAGGTCGGTGACCTGCAAGCGGTCGACGAACAGGCGGCAAGGGGTGGAGGCTAGTAGGTCGGCGTCCGGATTGAGCGTAAAGACCGTGTTGTCCTCGTTGCTGAGCTGGAACGCAAGCGAGGTGGCGGCATTGTTCGGGCAAAGGATAGCGAAAGCCGCAGCCGGCGCCGTCACGGGTTCGCTGAAGGTCACGCTGAGATTGGCAACGCGCCCGACGGCGGTGGCTTGGTCGGCCGGTGAAGTGGCCACCACTTCCGGTGGAACGTCGGCCGCGGTCTCGAACTGGATCTGTTCGTTGAACAACATCGCATCGGCGGTGCCGTCACGATCGCGGATCTGGTTTGCCACCACCACGAGATTGCACAACCTGCTGAACGCGAGCGGGCCGGAAGGCGTGAGCGTAAAAGTGGTGGCAGGGCCGGCGGAGGGCGTTAGGGTCGGCGTGCCGGCGCCGCAACTGAAGGTGAACCACGCGTTGCTCAGCGTGTCGACCGGCTCGGAAAACGTGATCGTGATAGGCGTGTCAACGGCGACGTCGACAGCGCCGTGAAGCGGAACGCTGCTCGCCACCGTCGGCGGATTGTCGACCGGGGTGCCGAACACCACGTCGTCGATCGCGAGGCCATCGTCGTTGCTGGCGACTGAGAGATCGGACCAACGAAAGTAGAAGTTCGCGCCTGCCGTGACGTTCAATCCTGACACGGTCACATCAAGGCTGGTGCGGTTGACGGCGGCGTTGCCGTCACGGGCGGAATCAATCGCGCCGCTATTGACCGGCGCGATGAAATCGAGTGCATTGACATCAACCCAAGTCGCGGCGCCGTCATTGAGCGATGTCGCGTTGAGGCTGTACTGAAAGTCCAGTCGATCCACGGCGCTGCGCGCACCTGTGCGCCACTGCTCGCCGGTGTACTGAATGCGCAGTGAGGTCAACGTCGCGCCGGTATCGTTGCTCAAGCGCGCGCCAAACGTCGGCGTATTGCTGCCCGAACGAAGGCCGCCGAGCGCGCGCTCGTTGCTCGTGCCGGTGCCATAAGAGTAGGTGGTGCCACTGTTGGCGGAGCCGTCGCTGGCGGTGTAGTTGGTGTCGTTGCTGCTCTCGTGAATCAGCCAGCCAAGGGGCAACGCGCTGCCGGTGCCGCTGGCCGCGAGCGAATTGAAATCCTGCGTCACGCCCCCCACCGCTGGAATCGACACCGACTGCGCCTGCGCGCTGAGCGAGGCAAAGAGGAAGGACAGCGCAACCAGCGCGCGAGAAAAATTCATGGGCATGGCGAAGGGCCGGAAATCCGGCCAGAAGGCAGCGAGCGGGCGCGCAGTCTAGCGGTGCGAAATGACGGCCGTGTGTGCAGTGCAGCAAAGCACTGCCGCGTCGGCAGACTTGAATCCGTTCAGGTCGGCCCCATTAATCAGCCCGCGCGGGCCTTCACTTCAGGGCCGCAATCTCGGTAAAATCTGGCACTCACCGATGGCGAGTGCTAACAAGACCATCCAACCCGTTTTGTAATCAACACGTTACGAGGCAAATCATGAATCTCAAGCCCTTGCACGACCGCGTCATCATCAAGCGTATGGAAGAAGAGAAGTTGTCCGCCGGCGGCATCGTGATCCCGGACTCCGCGACCGAGAAGCCGATCAAGGGCGAGATCATCGCCGTGGGCGAGGGCAAGCCGCTCGACAACGGCACGGTCCGCGCGCTGAAGGTGAAGGCCGGCGACAAGGTGTTGTTCGGCAAGTACAGCGGCACCGAGGTCAAGGTCGACGGCACCGAATACCTGGTGGTCCGCGAAGACGACATTTTCGCGATCCTCGGCTGATTCGGCCGAGCTGATCCGGACGTCCGCCGCGCGCAGCGCAGCACCGTCCGACCGTAGTTTTTGACATCCCCAATTCGTTTTAGAGGACATTCCCATGGCCGCAAAAGAAATCCGTTTCAGTGAAGACGCCCGCGCCCGCATGGTGCGCGGTGTCAACATCCTCGCCAACGCCGTCAAGGCCACTCTTGGTCCCAAGGGTCGCAACGTCGTGCTGCAGAAGAGCCTCGGCGCTCCGACCATCACCAAGGACGGCGTCAGCGTCGCCAAGGAAATCGAACTCGCCGACGCCTTCGAGAACATGG
>JBKJTK010000453.1:0-2684 GCA_046590875.1 Chiayiivirga sp. | reverse complement strand
GGGATTCCACCGAGGTCCCGGGACGGATCGTTTCATCCTTCGCCAGTAGCGTCATGCCGTTGAGGTCTTTCACGGCGATCACTGATTTGTCGAAGCGACCTTCACTTTGCGCCAACGCCGCGCGGCGATGAGACTCGGCAGCGTAGGCATCGAGGTCCGCACGACTGAATCTTTCCAGAGTCGCGATCAAGTCCGCACTGATCCCCTGGGGAACGAACGCCAGCGAACTGTTGATGCGCGGGTCCATCACCCAGGCACCGCCGTCGCTGCCCATTGGCCAGCGACTCATCGATTCCACGCCGCCGGCGACGACCATGTCTTCCATGCCCGACGCAATCTTGGCGGTGGCCAGGTTCACGGCTTCCAGGCCTGAGGCGCAGAAGCGCGACAACGTCACTCCCGCCACGCTTTGCGCCCAGCCCGCATCCAGTACCGCGGTGCGCGCGATGTCCGCGCCTTGCTCTCCGACCGGCGTGACGCAGCCCAGGATCACGTCGTCGACCAGCGCCGTGTCGAGGTGCAAGCGTTGTTGCAGCGACTGCAACAGCGTGCGCAACAACCATACCGGGGTGGCCTGGTGCAGGCCACCGTCTTTTTTGCCCTTGCCGCGCGGGGTGCGGACGGCATCGTAGATGTAGGCCTCGGCCATGGAAAGTCCTTGGTGGTGTCAGGGTCAACGGCTTTCTAGCTAGTGTTCTACTCGTCATTCCAGCGAACGCTGGAATCCATTTTGATCTTTCCGTAACGGGAAAGCCGAAGATCAAGATGGATCCCAGCTTTCGCTGGGATGACGAATGGAATTGATCTGCCGCGTCGCACACGGGGCAAACATGCAGCGCATCAAATGAACCGCGCTGCCAGTTCCTTCATGATCTCGTTGGTGCCGCCGTAGATCCGTTGAGCGCGCGAATCCACCCACAGGCGTGCAATCGGGTACTCCTTCATATAGCCATAGCCGCCAAACAACTGCAGACATTCGTCGATCAACTTGAACTGATTGTCGGTGACCCAGTATTTGATCAGCGCGGCACGATCGACGCCCAGTTCGCCCTTCAGATGCGCGACCACCGCCGCATCCACCAGCGCGCGCGCAGCCAGCAGCAGGGCTTGGCATTCGGCCAGCTTGAAGCGGGTGTTCTGGAACTCGAAGAGGGTCTTGCCGAAGGCCTTGCGCTCCTTGGCGTAGGCGATCGTCTCCTGCATCGCCAGCTCCATCGCCGCGATGCCGCCCATCGCCACGATCAGGCGCTCCTGCGGCAGCTCCTGCATCATCTGGAAGAAACCTTGACCCTCTTCGCCGCCGAGCAAATTGTCGAGGGGCACGACGACGTCATCGAAGAACAATTCGGACGTGTCTTGGGCCTCCATGCCGATCTTGTCGAGATTACGCCCCCGGCGAAACCCGCTCGCCACCTCGGTCTCGACCACGATCAGCGAAATGCCTTGCGCGCCTTGGGCCTTGTCGGTTTTGCAGGCGAGGATCACCAGGTGACACAACTGCCCATTGGTGATGAAGATCTTGCTGCCATTGATGCGGTAGTGATCGCCTTCCTTGATCGCCAGGGTGCGCATGCCCTGCAAATCAGAGCCCGTGCCCGGCTCGGTCATGGCGATGGCGCCGACGGTTTCGCCACTGGCGAGCTTCGGCAGCCAGCGCTGCTTCTGCGCCTCGGTACCGAAATGCAGGATGTAAGGCGCGACGATGCCCGAATGCACCGAGCCGCCGAAGCCACCGAGCCCGGCCTCGCCCTGCGCCAGGATCAACGCCGCCTCGTGGCCGAAGTCACCGCCGCCGCCACCGTAGGCTTCCGGGATCGCGGCACAAAGAAATCCGTTGCTGCCCGCTTCCCGCCATGCCTCATGGTCCATCATGCCGGCCTCGCGCCAGCCTGCATCCCGCGGAGCCCACTTTTCCTTGAAGAAACGCGCCGCAGAGTCCTGCAACATCCGGTGCTCATCACTCATCCAGGCGGGGGTGAAGTTCTGTATCGGCACGCGGGCTTCCTTGGAGAAAAAACTAAACTAAGCGGTGGTAATCGTCGATACCGCGGGGCGTCGTCCGTACTCGGCTTCACGGGTGCGGCTAAAAGCTTTGAAAAACTGTAAATTCCATGGTGTTCCCTGAACTGTTCCAAGGCAAGCCAGAAACCGCATCATCGGTCGAGTCGCCTTGATACACATCGTGCGCGCGGAGAAACGCCCGCTGACCGAGCAGTTCGACGAGTTGTTCCACATCCTGTGGCGCGCGATGTCGACGCAGTGACGCGGCGACCCGACGCAGCACCAGCATTCACCTTATTCTTCAGCGATCCATGAAGTCAGAAGCCGCCCCCGAACACACGCCCCTGATGCGCCAGTTCTTCGCCGCCAAGGCGGAGCATCCTGACATCCTGCTTTTTTTTCGCATGGGCGATTTCTACGAGTTGTTTTTCGACGACGCGCGCAAGGCGGCACGTCTGCTCGATATCACCCTCACCCAGCGCGGCAGTTCCGCCGGCGCGCCGATTCCAATGGCGGGCGTGCCGGTGCACGCGCACGAAGGCTATCTGGCAAGACTCGTTGCGCTGGGCGAATCGGTCGCGATCTGCGAGCAGATCGGCGATCCCGCACTCGCAAAAGGATTGGTCGAACGCAAGGTCGTGCGCATCGTTACTCCCGGTACCGTCACCGACGAGGCCTTGCTG
>JBKJTK010000109.1:0-4608 GCA_046590875.1 Chiayiivirga sp. | reverse complement strand
GCCAGATTCAAGCCGCCCAGAAGCTAGCCCGCCTGCGGCGCCAACCGCGGTGCCGTCCGTTTCGGCAGATATTTGCGCGTCAACCACGCACCGGCAACGAAGGCGACGCCCAGGGGTGCAAGCCAAGCGATGTTGACCCAGGTCGCATTCGCCAACGCCGGCACCAGGCGCGGCAATCCAATCGCGAGGAAGGCGATATGTGTTGCGACGCCATTGCCGAGATTGGCGCTCAGATGCTGCCGCAACCACCAGCGCGGATCGGTCGGGGCGCGGCGCGCGAAGCGCCACATCTGCACGAAGCCGATGAAACCAATCGCCGAGAACGACACGATCACCAGCTGCATCTGCTGCGCCAGGAACAGGCCGAGCGCGACCACGCCAAGGGCGCCGGCCAGGTTCAGCCACATCAGCACGCGATAGACCAGGCCGGTGTAGCGGGCCCAGTCGCGCTTGTCGCGGATCGCACGCCAGGCGCTCCAGACCGAGGTCGCGGTGATGATCACCAAGTACAGCAGGAAGCCACCGGTGACCGGGCCGCGCGCGGCCAGCACGTAGAAGCTCATCGGCAGGGCCGCCGCCAACAGGCCGGCCATCGAACCGAGATAGACCTTGCCCGCCGCCTTGTGCCAGGGACTGCCCTTCTTCGCCATGCCCGCGGCCCAGAAGGTGATCAGGGCCACCACACCGAGCCCGATATGCAGGACGGTCAGGATTGAATAAATGCTCATCGCGGCGCTCCTTGAGGATGACGCCAGCGTGGGCGAGGACGCATCGCGACGACAGGTGCCACGGGTCACCGCGTCACCTGCCGAAAGTCACCTTGCGACGATTCGTACTGATTCCGGACAGGGTTCGACACGTTCGGCCGCGGTGTGGCGACACCTTCGCTGCGAACGGAATCAGGACGCTCAGCCTTCGTTGCGCTCCGCGCCTACCGAACGCAGATAGGCGTCGAGGCCACGCGCGGGATCGGGCGCAAAGCGTTCGCCCGTAGGGTCGAACTGCGCCATGCGATCGGCCCGAAACGTACGGAAACCGCGCCGCGCGCGGCACCAAGCACCCACGGTCCAGACCGCTCCCCAGAACACCAGACACAGCGGCTCGATTTCGCGCTCGGTCTGCGCACCGGCCTCGTCACGATAGGCGATGCGCAATACCTGGGTTGCGGAGATTGCTTCGTGCAATCGATCGATCGCACCGCTGGCTTCGATCCGGTCCGGATTTTCCGGCGCGAAGATGCGGGTGCGGGCGCTACGTTCGCGCAGCTCGAGCGGCAGCACCGCGACGATCTTGAGCAACGCGGCGCGCGCGCCCAGCGACAGGCGCTCGCCGCCGAATGCGCGCACGAAGCGCGTGCCGACCACGAGGGCTTCGAGCTCGCTCTCGTTGAACATCAGTGGCGGAATATCCGCGCCTTTGCGCAGCACATAACCGACCCCGGCCTGGCCCTCGATCGGCACGCCCGAGCGTTGCAGATCGGCGATATCGCGATACACCGTGCGCAACGAGACACCGAGCGTGTCCGCGAGACTGCGCGCCGGCAGCGCGCGCCGGCGGCCGCGCAAGGCGTGGATGACAAGAAAGAGGCGATCGGCGCGACGCATGCGACATGATGACCCGCGTTGGGTCCTGGCTCAACGCCGCGCGATCGCGTAGTCACCCTCATCGCGTGTCGACTCAGCCACGCAGACGCGATCGTGCCGTTGGCTGCAGGCGCAGCACCTCGCTGGGTCGCGCCAGATGCGTGGCGAGCTCATCGGCGACTTGCGGCGACCAATCCAGCGCTTCGTCCAGCCGCGCCTGCGCCTCGGCCGCGCTTTGCAAGCTGGCATGGCGACTGATCCAGACGAACACCGACTCGCCCGTTCGCACCGGCAGCGCGGGGAAATTATTCGGCGCGGTCTCACTCACCAGGGTCGCGACCACGGCGATATTCGCGTCCCACAGTCGCGGCAGCCAGGCGCGCTCGAACATCGCTGCGAACGCTGCGGGATCGGACGTGCGCAAGGTGTGCACGGTCGCGATCACGACACCGGGTTCGGCATCGACGGCGGCGCGCGGCGGCGGCGCGAAGCCGCCGAGCGGTCGACTCGGACGCAACAGCAGCACATTGTCGGAGTCGATCATGGTCGCGTTCGCGGCCGCGCGATGCGCGCGCCAGACCGGACCGCCGTAGAACGCCGCCAACGACGCGCCACGCGTTGGCATATCGGGAAAACCGCGCAGCCAGACGAAACGGTCGGGCGAATCGAGATCGCGGAAGCTGCCGAGCACGTGCATACCGACGGCTTCCTGCGGCTCGACGAATTCGCGCTCGAACAATTCGATCAGGGTGTCGCGCTGCCCCGGATGCAGGGTGTACTGCCGCAGCTCCAGCACCGGATCAACGCGGGTCGTGGGCGACGCGCGGGTTACCGGTGCGTCGAGTGTCGTGGCTGTCATGGCGAACGTCCTCGGTCGCTGCTCAATTGCCGATGCGCGTGAAGCGCATGATCCAGTTGGTTTCCCAACGGCGGCCTGCGTCGGTCGACCACGCCTGGTCCCAAGTCGCGCTATCCGCTTCGATCTGCGACCAGCGATAGCGCGACAGTACGGTCGTGCCGCGATGCTGCTCGGGTCCGAAGAAATCGCCGACAGCGTGCTCGAAGCGGCCAACGACCGGTGCGTCGAACGTGCCGGTGCCGCTCCCGGTCCAGTAGATGCTCCAGCGTTGCGACTGCGCATCGAACAGACGAACGGCCATGCCGCGGAAGCCATCGCGCCAATCCGTCTGGAAGTTCTCCACATTGCCCACGCCGCCCAGCACCGGGCGGCATTCCGCGACCGCGTCGAAGTGATCCCATTCCTCGCAGCCACTGAGGCGTTCGCGCAGGCGTTCGTTCTGGATCTTCCAGCGACCGAACAGGAAATCGAAATCGTGCGCTGCGTCGGTCGGTCTGACATCGGGCGGCCTGACGTCAGACGGTGTGGCGACGGCGAGATCGTGAGAGGACATGGCGCGGCTCCTGAGGTGAGTGCGGAAGGCACGTCAGCAGGATGCGCGCAGGCTGCTGCCAGCCTGATGTCAGCAGTCTGCGGTCGACGGCGGTGCTCGGACGGGCGGGCAGGACTACGCGGTCGGCGTCAACCACGTCACCAGCAACGCGGCCGCCAGCATGCCCGCCACGGCCAGGCCCACGCGCAGCCCGTAGCCTCGGCCCCCGCTGGTGAAGGCGATGACGGTTTTCGCCAGCGCGCTCGCCCCCAGCAGCGCGATCGTGCCCCAGCGCGCTTGCTCCGGCGCCAGGCCTCCGGCGCTGCTGAGCTGGGCCAGACTGGCGCCGGCCGCATGCAGTTCGGCCAACGCGACAAAGGCGGCGGCGAGCAACGCGCTTTCGTCGCCGAAGCGCGTGCGCAACCAGGCCGAGAGCAACAGCACCACGGCCACCACCGCGGCAAAGATCAGCGCGTGCGTCAGCTTGAACGCGCGCGCTTGCGGCTGGGCCGGCAGCGAGGCTGCGTCGTGGGCGGCATGCCACAGGCCGAGCGCACCGCCCACCAGCAGCACCGCACCCGCCGCCAGTAGCGGCCAACGCATCGCCGACAACAATGCCGGCGCACCGGTCCCCAAAATGATGGCGTAGAGCAGCAACGACGCGAGGTTTGCGAACAATGCGGCGGCGACCGCCTGGGTTCGCAGCGCCGGCGTTTCGCGCACGCGCTGCCCGAAGCCCGCGGTCGCGGCCGTGGAGGACGCAAAGCCGGCGAAGAAACCCGCCAACGGCAAGCCCCAGCGCGCGCCGATCACGCGCGAGGCGACATGGCCGGCCGCGCCGATCGCCATCACCAGCACCACCAGCTTGCCGAGCGCGGACGGTTTCAGCACGCCCCAGGGATCGATCGCGACTTCCGGCAGCAGCGGCAGCACGATCAACGTGGCGGCGGCCAGCAGCAGCAGGTCCTTGAGTTCGCGTTCGGTGATCAACTCCCGCGTGAGGCGGTGCAGTGCGCCTTTGGAGGCCAGCAGCAAGGCCACGCCGACCCCGAGGGCCGCCGCCAGCGCCGGGTGCGACATCGCCAATGCGCCCAGCAGGAAAGTCAGCAGGATCGCGATCTCGCCGGTCAGACCGAGCTCGTCGGGGGCACTGCGCAGATAACTTGCGTCGGTCAGCGCGACCACCCCGATCCCGCCCACCGCCAGCGCCCACGGACCCAACAACGCCACGACCGCACCGAGCATCGCCAGCAACGCATGCGTTCGAACGCCGGCCGCCACGCGGATGGCGCCCCCGTCCTTGCGCCGCTCGCGATCGATCCCGATCAGCATGCCCAGGCCGAGGGCGGCGGCGAGTCCTGGCAGGAGGTTGGGCGGAAGGTCCATGCGCTTCGCAGCATGCCGCGTCGACGCGCATGCTTGCAACGCAGACGCTCGCCCGGACAATGCGGCGGTCCCCCTTCCCGTCTGCGCCATGTCCTCGACCCGCGGCACGCCCCTTTCCCTCACCCGTCACCTGTTCAAGGAACAGGCCGGCGGCGCCGCGACCACGGGCCGCACCCGATTGCTCGAGGTACAACCGACCGCGCTGCACCAGCGCGTGCCGGTGTTCCTGGGCAGCAAGCGCGAAGTCG
>JBKJTK010000048.1:0-7314 GCA_046590875.1 Chiayiivirga sp. | reverse complement strand
CGCCGGCGGCGTGAACCAGGCGGGCATCGCCGGCCACAGGGTGAAGCCCCAGGATTTCTCGCGCAACAGCGCCTGCCAGGTGTCGACGATGCGTTGCAGCAGTTCGGGATCGTGGGGGTCGAACGGCCCGCTGACACGCAGCTCGCGCCGCCCGCGATCGAGATCGAGCGCCAGTGTGAAGATGACGATCGGGACGTTCGCGCGGCGCGCGATCAACAAAAGACCTTCGGTAAACCATGCAGCCCGCTCGAAGAGTCGCACCGGCACTGCGAGCGCGGTCTCGGTCGGCGGCACGTCCGGCGTGCCGATCACCCAGTGGCCGGCGGCGAGATCCGCCAATGCGCGTTGCACCGTGCCCGGCGCGTAGATCAGCGGCCTCCCGCCAGCGCGCGCGAGCTCGTTCAGCCGGATGTGCCCATAGAGAAAACCGAGTCGCGCGCCGCCCATCGAACGGGCGCTGAAGCGTCCCGCCAACACCGCCGCGCGTGGGCCGCTGGCGTGCAGCGCGCGCACCGACCACATCCCGGCGCACCAGTGGAAGAACACGCCGACCGCAGCGCGATCTTGCAGCGGAAACTGTTTAACACCATCGACGTGGCGATCGAGCCATCGCGCGCTGCGGGTGCGGCTCAACCAGTAGTCCGCATGATCCACCAACCGCGTCAGGCGAAAGCGCCAGCACCAGTCGAGCTCGTTGTCGATTGGAACAAAGCGACGCGCCTGTTCCAGCGCTGGCCGCCACTCTTCCTCATACAAGCCCGGATAACGCGCCAATTGCCGGAACAAACGAAATGCCCAAGGCCAGGGCAGCGGAATCGCGAGCGCCGGCAGCAGCCAGTGTTCGATCAGGCTGCGCAGTTCGAGGCGAATCGCGTGCAGCATGGAAAGGGGGCGCGCCGGATGCGTGGACGAAGACCGATGGTACTGTAGGCTGCGCGCCTCGCCGCAAGTCCATGAACCGCATGTCCGCTTTCTTGCCGTGCTTCGGCGCGCTCGCGCTGGAGATCGCCACTCCACCGCCGCACGACACGCTCGACCGCAGCACGGCGGAAGACCTCGGCCGGCACTTGGCGGCCGACTTGCAGCGCCTGTTGCCGGGGGTGCAGACGCTCGACCTCGCGTTTGCGGCCGCGCACTACGACCCGGCCGAACTGCTGCGCCCGCGCTGGCCGCTGCACGCGGCGTTGGCGGAATTGGCACAACGCGCCCCCGCTGCGGGACGCGGTCGCGTGATCGGCTTCGGCGCGCACGCCGGCGCGATGCCAGCCGCGGCGTTGCGCCCGGAGCCGGCGTTGCGCGGTGGCCCGCTGCGCCTGCTGCCGTTCGCCGTGCTGGGCGACGCGGCCGCGGTGGATGCGGTCGGCCGTGCGATGGAAGCACGCCTGCTGGAAACCGGCATGGCCGGCGCCGCCACCGCGCTGTTCGTGCAGGAGAGCTTCGGTGGCCGACTCGAGCACGCGCGCTATCTCAGCCTGCACGATTTGTGCGCGATGACTGCGATGCAGTATGAGCACGCTGGCATCCAGGCGTTGTGGCCGCTGATCGAGGCCGCGCTGCTGGCGCCGGCCTCGGAGGAGTGGCTGGATGCCCCGCCTGAGCCGTTACTGCGCTACGCCGATGGCGCGGTGCGGATCGCGCAGCTTGGCTTTGAAACCTGGGTCGAGGCCGGGTTCGCGCCTGCGCAGAGTGCCGCGGAGCGGTTGCCGGGCGCTTACGCCGCGCACGAAGGGCGCATCCGCCAATTAAGCGCCGTGCTCGATGTACACGCGATTCCCACCTCTTTGGTCGAGGTCATCGGCGGCGTGGACCCACGCGCCGCGTTGCGCTGACCCGCAGCGCTCAGCCGTTGCGGACCCCCTGCTTCAACCACGGCAAGCCGGCCTCGTACATGCGATACCCGGCGTCATCCATCCCGAGCGATTCATAGGTGCGTTGCGCCGCGCCGTTCTCTTTCTCCACATACAGCCGCAGACCGCACACCCCCGGCGTGGCTTCCGCCAGCGCATGCACATGGCGATACAGCGCCGCGTACACGCCGCAACGGCGATGCGCCGGCTCGACGTAGACGCTCTGGATCCACCACCAGTCCGCGTTGCGCCAGTCGCTCCATTCGTGGGTCAGCATCAATGCGCCGGCCGGCGACCCGGCACGCTCGGCCACGAGGTAGCGCCCGCGCCCCACCGCATCGAACAGCACGGCGATGCCGCGTCGCACCGTCAACGAGTCCAGTCGCTTATGCTCGGTTTCCAGGGCCATCGCTTCGGCCCAGCGCGCCAGCGTCTCCAGATCGTCGCGGCGCGCATCGCGGATGTGAATCGTGTCGTTGCTCATCGTTCGCACCGGCGGCTTCAGAAGCTCCGATTCTGTCATACGCCTTCTGGCGCGCGCGTAAGCCCTCGCTAGAATGCGACATGACCTTCCACGATCATTTCTCCGGCCACGCGACCGGTTACGCCCAGGCACGCCCCACCTATCCGGCGGAGTTGTACACATGGCTCGCAACGACTTGCGCGCAGAGCGACCTGGCCTGGGACGCAGGCTGCGGCAACGGCCAAGCCGCGCTGCACCTGACGCCCTGGTTCGCGCACGTGATCGCAACCGATCCCAGCGCCGCGCAGATCGCGCAGGCGCCGCCCCATCCGCAGATCGACTTCCGCGTCGAGCCCGCGGAGGAACCGACGCTAGCCGCCGGCAGCGTTGATCTCGTCACGGTCGCGCAGGCGTTGCACTGGTTCGACCTCGAACGCTTTTATGCCAGCGTGACGCGTACCTCGCGGCCCGGCGGCGTGATCGCGGTGTGGACCTATGGTCTGTCGAACGTGGATGCGGCGGTGGACCACGCGTTCATGAGCCTCTACGACGACGTGCTCGGTCCGTACTGGCCGGCGGAACGACGGCACGTCGAAAACGGTTACGCCGAACTGCCGTTTCCGTTCCGTGCGATCGAGGCCCCGGCGTTCGCGATGGAGTGCCGCTGGACCCTGCCGCAATACCTCGCCTACCTCGGCACCTGGTCAGCGACGCAGCGCTATGTGCGTGCGCGCGGCGAAGATCCGGTGGCGATGCTGGCCGACAAGTTCGCGCGGGCGTGGGGCGATCCGCGACAACCACGACTCGTGCGCTGGCCGCTCGGCTTGCGAGTGGGGCGGATAGAAGCTTTTTGACACGGATCACACGGATAAAAAACAGAAAGTTCTATCCGTATTGATCCGTGTAATCCGTGTCGGATGCTTCGCTGCGCTCGGATCGTTGCGCGATCAAAGCGGGCCGTCCCTGGCCCCAAACGGCTCCGCCGAAGCGGAGCGTCCATCAGCGGTTGGTGAGCTGGATCTCGATGCGGCGGTTGATCGAGTAGGCCGCCTCGGTGTCGTCTGGATCCAGCGGGCGGAATTCACCAAAGCCGTTCGCGGCCAGGCGCTTGGCCGGAATGCCCTGCACCACGAGATGCTTCACGATCGCGATCGCACGTGCCGCCGAGAGTTCCCAGTTCGACGGAAAGCGCGCCGTGGCGATCGGACGCTTGTCGGTGTGGCCGTCGATGCGCAGCACCCAGTCCAGTTCACTCGGGATTTCGGCGCTGACTTCGCGCAACGTCATCGCGAGCTGGTCGAGCTGCACGCGTGCAGCAGACGTGAGTTCATCCGTGCCCGACGAGAACAGCAGCTCCGAGGGCACTACGAAGCGATCGCCGACGACCTGGATATCGGAACGGTTGCCCAGCACCGCACGCAGCTTGCCGAAAAAGTCAGAGCGATAGCGCTGCAGCTCGTTGACCTTGTTGGCGAGCGCGAGGTTGAGTTCCTTGCCCAGATCCTCGATGCGGACATCTTTTGCCTTGCTCTGCGCACGCGCCAGTTCTAGCGAGGCGCTGATCTCGTCGAGTTGCTGACGCAACGCCGCCATCTGGCGATTAAGAAGTTCGACCTGGGCCGCGGACTTGGCCGAGAGTTCGGTCTGCACCGTGAGCTTGGACTTGTTTTCTTCCAGCTCCGCCAGGCGACTGGCGATCTGCGCTTCGAGCTGGCGCTTGAGTTCGGCCAGCGCATTGATGTCGGCCGTGAGTCGCGCGACATCGCTGGTGCTGGCTTCGAGCTGGGCCTGGGTTTGCGATAGCGTTTGCGTGGTCTGGTCGAGATTCAGCCGCAACCCATCGCGTTCGCCGCTGGTGCTGGCGAGTGACACCGAGAGTTCATCGATCTTCGTCAGCGCCTGGACCTTGGCCGACTGCTCCATCGACAAGGATTTCGCGAGCGCGGCAAGTTCGCTGTTGAGCTGCGCCAGGGCCTTGTCGCGTCCGCTGATCGCATCCGACAGCACGAACTGGCCGATCGTGAAGATCAGCAGCAGGAACACCAGCACCATCAGCAGCGAGCTGAGGGCGTCGACGAAGCCGGGCCAGAAATCGATGCCACGTCGGCGGCGTGCCGCGAGAGAAGACATCGGTCAGGACATCACGCGCTTGCCATCCATCGCCGCGGCGATGGTGCGCGACATCAGGCGCAGTTCGGCCCGCAGTTCGTCGCTCATATTCGAGTTGCTGTTGTTCTGTGCCAGTTGCTTGAGCGTATTGCTCAGCTCGCCCTGAGTTTCAGCCAGGCCGGAGGTGGCGCGCGAATCGCGTGCCAGCAGTTCGGTCAGCTTGCCGAGCTGGCGATTGAGTTCGGTCAGCTGCTCGGTGCTGCCGCGGCGTTCGCGTTCGCTGTCGACGATCGCGCGCTGCATGCGCTCCAGCCCGTCAGCCGTTTGTTCCAGCAATGCCTGCACGTAAGCGGGCACCGAGTGATCGCCCTCGGCCATGGCGTGACCCGAGGACAACTTCGTCATGCCCGAAAGCCAGTCTTCGAGTTCGGTGTAGAAGCGATTCGCGGCACGTCCGGCCTGCAGGTCGAGGAAGCCAAGAATCAACGAGCCCGCAAGACCGAACAACGAAGTCGAAAAGCTCGTCGCCATGCCGGCCAATGGCGCTTGCAAGCGGGTCTTGAGCGTGTCGAACATCGCCAGCGCATCACCGCCGGCGGTCAGCCCACCGATGATGTCCCCGACCGAGGCAATCGTGCGCAACAGACCCCAGAAGGTGCCGAGCAGCCCGAGGAAGATCATCAGTCCGATCAGGTAACGCGACAGGTCGCGTTGTTCTTCCAGGCGCAGATAGATGCTGTCGAGCATCGAGCGCATCGATGCGGTCGAGAGCGATTGCGGCTTGCGCTCGGACTTGCCGAACATCTTCGCCATTGGCGCCAGCAGCACCGGCGGATCCAGCTTCGTGTCGGGCCCGGCACGACGCAGGTTTTCGATCCAGCGCACCTCGCCTTGCAGGCGAAGCACCTGGCGCAGGTTCACGATAACGCCCACCACGAATACCGCGAGGATCACGCCGTTGAACAACGGCGTGGCACCGAAGGCCTGCCGCAGCGGCACGAACAACGCCGCGGCGGCGAGTCCGACCACGACGAGAAATCCGAGCATCCACAGCAGGACGCGATTGGGTTGGCTCATGGGAACTCCGTGGAAATCCGGCGCTTGAAATGAGTCGCTGAAAATCAGGACGCGCTGCGCAGCTTGGCGCAACGGACCTGAATGGTAGATGCGCGGGCAGGCCGCGGCGTTACGTCTGCGTTATCGACCGGCGCGATGCGGATTGGTTCCCGCATCAATGGCAGAACACGGTCGACGCTTTGCCTGGCGAAAACAGGACAGGCGGCCGCCGCCGCGAAGTGCTGATAAAAGAGCGGGCGGCCGCGGCCGCGGCGCACCAAAAAAAACGGGCGGCCGAAGCCGCCCGTCGAATGTTGCGTTGTGATGGTTTTAGATTAGAACTTCCAGCCTACGCGCGCGTAGTAGAAGCCGCCGTTGAAGCCGTAGGGCGTATGCACCGGATACTGGGCGCCGGCAATGAAGCCCCAGGGGTTGTCGCTCGGGGTTTCATCCAGCAGGTTCTGCGCGCCGACGTTGACGTACAGGCCCGAGTCCCATTCCCAGCCGGTTTCCAGATCCACCGTGAAGGCGCTACCTTCGTAAATCGGAATGCCGCCGTCTTCGATCGCCACCACGCCGTTGTCGAGGTGATCCTCGTAGAACGAGCCGTAGTAGTTCAGGCGAGCGTTGATGTGCCAGCCGCCGCGCTGATGGTTGATGGAGAAATAGCCCTTGGTGCTGGGCAGCGATTCCTCCAACTGCTTGACGCGCGACTCGCGGATGATGCCGGGCGTGAAGTCGTCGACTTCGGTGTCATTGAAGTTCGCCGCGAACGCATAAGTCGTGTCGCCGCCGAAGTGATCGGTGCCGACGCTGGCGACGAGGTCCAAGCCCGTGGTCGTGGTGTCGAAGTCGTTAACGAAGAATTGCACCTCGCTGATCGACGCCGCCTCGGGATTGCCACCGGCCACCAGCGCCGCGCGATCGGCTTCGCTTACCGTGAAGAAATTGCTGAGGGCGATGCGGTCCACGGTCTCGATTTGATACCAGTCGGCGGTGACCTGCCAAGCGTCGTTGGTCCAGACCATACCCAGCGAGAAGTTTTCCGATTCCTCCGGCGTCAACTGCCCGGCGCCGTAGAAGACGGCGATGGGGTTGGTTGGCGACAGCACAGCGGTGTCGACAAGCCGGCCGCCGCTGAAGGACGTGGTCACCTGCTCGGCGTTGGACTGGCCCGGCGTCGGCGCGCGGAAGCCGGTGCTGATCGCACCGCGCACGGCGAAGTTGTCGGTGAAGTCGTAGCGGCCGGTCAGCTTCCAGTTGGTGGTGCTGCCGAAGTCGTCGAAATCCTCGCGCCGCACCGCGGCCGCCAGCAGGAACTGATCGCTCGCCTGCCACTCGGCGTCGATGTAGACCGCCCAGTTGTCGCGGTCGAACTCACCGGCCGTGCGCGGATTGAAGCCGTTGAACCCGTTGGAGCCCAGGGCAAAACCCTGCTGGGTCAGCGGCCCGATTGCGGTCGAGGGGCCATCACCGGCGCTGATCTCGAAGCTCTCGTTGCGGAACTCCGCACCGGCCGCGACGTGGACGCGGTCGTAGCTCTTGCTGACGTCAAAGTTGATGTTGCGCTCGGTCTGCTGGTTGCCGCCGGGCCGGAAAAAGGCGCCTGCCGGCTGGTTGGGGCCGAGCGAGGCGTTGACGGTGTTGTACATGAAGAAGTCGATCTCGTTGCGCCCCCACGACGCGCTCAGATCCCAATACACATCGTTGGCCCACGAGCCTTTGAGCCCGCCCGTCAGCGCGGCGTCCTTCATTTTGCCGCCAAAACGCGGGGTAAAGCCGCCGGTGTACAGCTCCAGGAAGGTGAAGCAATCGCCCGGCAGCGCGGCGACACCAGCG
>JBKJTK010000373.1:0-6650 GCA_046590875.1 Chiayiivirga sp. | reverse complement strand
GGCGATCGAGATGGACGAAGCCGTGCGCCTGGCCGAGCAGGCGATCGGGGCCGAGGGCGTGGTCCTGCTGTCGCCCGGCGCGCCGAGCTTCCCGCGCTACAAGGACTACATCGAACGTGGCCGCCACTTCGCCCAAGTGTCGGGCTTCGATCCGAATGCGATCAGCGCGATTCAAGGTCTTGGTGTGGCCTGATCCTTGATGCGAACCGAACCCGAGCTGCGGCATCGCGACGGCGCCTTCGTCGTGCACCGGCGGTAAAATCGGAAACCCCACTGCGCACGGCCACGCGCGCGGTCGGCTGATGGAAGACTTCTTCGAGGAAGCGTTCGCAGCGCCTTGATCTGCGCTGCGGCGACGCTCAGCGATCCCGATCCACCGCATAGCCCGCCAGCGCGCGCAACGCCGCCACCTGCGGGTTGTCGGGCAGGCGCGCGATCGCGGCCAAGGCGGCCTCCGCATACTCACGCGCGCGGCGTTCGCTGTAGGCGAGACTGCCGCAGACGCGGATGGCGGCGACGATATCGGGCATCGCGCTAACGTCGCCTTGTTCGATCGCCACGCGAAGGCAGGCGCGCGTTGCCGCATCGCCGTGCTGCATCGCATGGATCACGGGCAGCGTGGCCTTGCCTTCGGCCAGATCGTCGCCGAGATTCTTGCCGAGGCTCTCTGCATCGGCGGTGTAGTCGAGCACATCGTCCGCGATCTGGAAGGCATAGCCCAGATTCATGCCGTAGTCGGTCAGCGCGCGTTCGGTCGCGGTGTCGGCATCGCATAGCACCGCGCCCAGACGCGTGGCGGCGGCGAACAGCACCGCGGTCTTGCGCTCAATCACGCGCAGATAGGCGGCTTCGTCAGTGTCGGGATTGTGCACATGCAACAGCTGCAGCACCTCGCCTTCGGCGATGGCGTTGGTGGTGTCGGCGAGGATGCGCATCACGGACATGCGGTCCAGTTCCACCATCAACTGAAAGCTGCGCGAGTAAAGAAAGTCGCCGACCAACACGCTGGCGGCGTTGCCCCAGAGCGCATTCGCGGTCTTGCGGCCACGGCGCAGGTCGGATTCGTCCACCACGTCGTCGTGCAGCAGGGTGGCGGTGTGGATGAATTCGATCACTGCCGCCAATTGCAGGTGATCGCGTCCGGCGTAGCCCCCGGCGCGTGCGGCCAGCAGATGCAGCATCGGACGCAGGCGTTTGCCGCCGGCCGCGACGATGTGTTCGGCAATCTGGTTGATCAGCACCACGTCCGACGACAGCCGCGCGCGGATCAGGGAATCCACCTCGGTCATATCGGCACGCGTCAGTGCTTGCACCTCGCGCAACGAAGGCAAGGAGGGGGAAGGGTCGTAAAGGGCGGCATTCATGGAGCGGGATTATAAGCGGCGGTCGTCACGACGAGGCGATGGGGGCGGCGCAATGCGGGCCGGA
Source organism: Chiayiivirga sp. (assembly GCA_046590875.1). Lineage (GTDB taxonomy): Bacteria > Pseudomonadota > Gammaproteobacteria > Xanthomonadales > Xanthomonadaceae > JALCLA01. The sequence goes on along the minus strand of JBKJTK010000373.1, from coordinate 5,222 downwards.
AAGCGCGGAAGCGAGGCGACTCGAGCCGATCGAGGCGAACTCGCAGCCACATCGAGGAGAATTCCGAGTGCGGGTACGGCGCCGCTATACTACCGTGCCTCCTCCGCTGCGCTTCGCGGCACTTCTTCGGGAAACGAACTCATGGCACGTGGTGTGAACAAAGTCATCCTGGTCGGCAATCTGGGCAATGACCCGGAAACCAAGTACACGGCAGGTGGCATGGCCATCTGCACCCTGAGCGTGGCCACCAGCAGCGTTCGCAAGGACAAGGATGGCCAGCAGGTCGAAAAAACCGAGTGGCACCGCGTAAAGCTGTTCGGCAAGCTCGGCGAGATCGCCGGCGAATACCTGAAGAAGGGTCGTCAGGTTTATATCGAAGGCTCGATCCGCTACGACAAGTTCACCGGCAGCGATGGCGTGGAAAAATACTTTACCGACATCGTCGCCGACGAGATGCAGATGCTCGGCGGCAATGCCGGTGAGGGTGCCGGCGGTGGTTCGCGCGAGCGTGGCGGCGAGCGCCCGATGCGCAGCGCCCCGGCGGCGACGCGTTCGGCGCCCGCTGCGGGTGGTGGCGGTCGTCCCGCGCAGGACGCGGGTTTCGAGGACGACGACATTCCGTTTTGAAAAATCCACCGACAGCCTTTCTGTCGCTTTTCTACAAGAACCCGTTTTTTTTAGGCGGGTTTTTGCTTTTCTCGAGTGTTGCGTTTCAAACAGAGCGTTCTGCATAACCGGTGCCAGCTGGATTTGTTGCATTTGCCCGCGCTGTCGTTAGGGGTATTACTAATTCCGCGTCGTCACGTGGTTCGCGGTGACGGCATCCGAAATGGTGCTACTGGAGGCCGCGGCCAAACTCTCGTGTGCACTGGTGCAGGTGCTGGTCGGCATTGATCAAGGAGCCGGTTAAGCCTGACCGCGTCGCTGGCATTGACTGCCTGCTATCGACCCGAAGCGGACATCTATCCGCCAGCCGGCGCGCGGCGGTGTCCCTGTCTTACGCTGTCTTTCGGCGAGGCATTCTTCGGAGTCAGTCGCCGCCGTCCGTTTCCACTCGTCGCGAGGAATCGGGGGGCTTGGACGTAATGGGTTCACAGTGCTCTGCTAGGCTGGGCCTGCCGCCAGGAACCGACATGTACTTGAAGCTGTGCCAAATCGTCTCTCTGCTTGTACTGGCCGCCATCGCAACGCCGACGTCAGCGGTCACCATTGTCGTGACCTCAGATTCGGGGCAAGCAGATGTTTCTGGCGCGTGTACATTACGCGATGCAATGACGGCAGCGAACTCCGACGTGCCAGTGGGTGGGTGCGACGCCGGCGAAATGGGCTCAGACACGATCGAACTGCCGCAGAGAGCGACCATTGTCCTCAGCGCGCCCGACAACGTTGCTGTGGAGGGGCCGAACGGCTTGCCGGCTGTTCGCCAGCCGCTAGTAATCCACGGGAATGGAAGCACTCTGTCGCGCGCCACGTCTTGTGACCGCGACGGGGTGCTCGACCAGGGCGAGTTCCGATTTTTCTATGTGGCGAGCGCGACGCTTACGCTTGAATCAACCCAATTAGTTGGCGGGTGCGCCGACGCCGATTCAGGAGACGCCGGTTACGGAGGAGCGCTGCTCGTGGTGAGCGCGTCCTTCCAGGAGACAATACTCAAAGGCGTCGATATCGAGAGCACATATAGCAAGAATGCTGGGGCGGTAGTGCTCTTTGGTGGAACGTTGATTGTCGAGGACTCGTCGATCGTGGCAAACGAAAGCGGGAACGGCGCGTCGGCAGTCTTTTCTGCCTCCCCTTACGCTAGCGAAGTCAACATCTTCATGACCAACACGACGATCTCAGGGAACGGCGGCGGCAGCGAAAATTCCCAGGGAGACTATGCAGTTGTCACTCTGCTGGCAGTTAGCAGATACGGCCACTTCAGTAACGTCACGATCAACGCCAATAAAGGCACGGGCGGCGTCTGGCTTCAATGCCTTCGGAGTAGCTGTTTCGAAGTCAAGAACTCCATCATCGCTGACAACGCGGGCGACAATTGCAAGACGCCTAACACCGGAATCGTTGCGGTGGGGACGAATCTTTCCAGCGACAACACCTGCCCAACATTTTCGTTGCAGAACATTTCGGCAGAGCTCGGACCGCTTACGCACGGTGGCTCGACCCGCGCGCATGAGCCAATAGCGGGTAGTCCAGCGATCGATGCCGTCGAGGATTGCACGACCGTTGCTTTCAAATCGCTGACGGCCGATCAGCACGGCAATCCTCGTCCGTGGGACGGGAACGAGGACGGCAGCAGCAAGTGTGATCTTGGCGCCGTCGAGGCAGGGAGCACGCAGCAGTTGTTTCGAAGTGGATTCGAACTCTAGCGGGGTCGCCTTCATCGGAGTGATCGGCTCCCGTTTCGATTGCGACCTTCGATAAGGGAGGGTTCCCAGTTGATCCGGCTTCCCTCCAGCGTTCGCTGTCGACACCGAACAAAACGCCAGAATTGAAGAGTTTAAAAGCCGCCAAAGTCTCCGCGTCGATTTTTCGTGGTTGGGCGCGCGCCATTTACGGGGTGGCGGCCGCAATTGGCCGAACAGCGACCGTCGCAATGCGACCCGTTGCGGACGTTCGAAAACTCCAACGTGACCCCTGTTTTTACCCCTGTTTTTTCCAACCCCAGTCGAAAGCGTCAGGCTGGCGTCGGGCGCAGATCGGGCGCCGATGCAAGCTTCAGGTGCATGCGGTTTCCCCCGGCTTTCTTGGCGCAGTACATCGCTTCGTCTGCGTGTAGCAGCAGTTCCTTCTGCGTCGCGCCATGCTGCGGGAAAATCGCGATGCCAATGCTGGCGCGGATCTGCATGGTACGGCCCTGCACTTCGAACGGCTCGATCAATGCGGCTCGGACCTTCTCGGCGACTCGCTCGGCGTGTCCTGCCAGCGCGATGCGCTCCAGCAGCACCACGAACTCGTCGCCACCGATGCGCGCGACCGTGTCCGAGCTGCGCAGACAACGGGTTATGCGCTGGGCCGCCACCTGCAGCACCTGGTCGCCGCCACCGTGGCCCAGCGTGTCGTTGATCTGCTTGAAGCCGTCCAGGTCCAGGTACAACACGGCCAGCAGGCCCTGCTCGCGCCGGGCTCGCGCCAGTGCCGTGCCGATGCGGTCGTGCAGCAATGGTCGGTTCGGGAGTTCCGTCAGCGGATCGTAGAGCGCGATGTGTTGCAGGCGCGTCTGCAGCCGCTTGCGTTCGATCGCGTCCGCGATCTGGGTCGACACGAACTGAAGCAGCCCGCGATCCTGTTCGTGGTATTGCGCACCGCCGGAGTAGCTCTGCACTACCAGCGCGCCGATCGTCCCGGCTGCCCCGCCGAGCGGAACGCCGAGCCAGTACGAGGCGTCCTTGCCGTCGACGATTCCGATCCGGTCTCTGCGCGCGGGCGATTCCGGCGTCAGCAGGAGGGTCTTGCCGCTGCTGATCACCTGGACGCTGAGTGCGCCCGAATCGAGCGCACGCGGCGGTGGCGTTGGGGAGCGCTCGTCGACGAAGTAAGGAAAGCTCAGCTCGCCGTGCTCGCGGTCGTACAACGCGACAAAGAAGTTCCGCGCCGGCAGCAGTCCGTCGATGATCTCGTGGATGCGACGGAACAGCGAGACCATGCCATGGGTCGCGTGCGCGGCTTCCGAGATCGCGTACAGCGCCGCCTGGCGCAGTTCGGCCATCTTGCGCGCGCTGATGTCGCGGGCTACCGCGACGCGGAGCTGGTCGGCCTCGGACCAGCGCGCCGACCACATGATATGGACGATCTTGCCGTCCTTGCGGACGTAGCGATTCTCGAAGCCAGTCTTGGATTCGCCAGACATTATTTCGCTTGCGGCCTGCAACGTGCGCTCACGATCCTCCGGATGGACGAGGTCGATCATCGGTCGGCCGATGACCTCGTCGGGCGCATAGCCAAATATGCGTTCGAATGCGGCGCTTACGAACACATAGCATCCCTGCGCATCGACCATGCAGACCGCGTCGAGCAGGAAGTCGACGATGTTGGCCGGGGGGGCATGCGGGCGGACGGTCATCCGGGCATCTTCGCCGAAACCGGCCCCCCGATTCGAGACGCGTGTCGCTGGAAACGCAAACACCTGTTGTCGCGGAGCGGCGCGAGTCCACCGCCTTTGCCACGGAAATAGGGTTAGGTCCACTTCCTGCGGGGTGAAGTGGGTGCAGCAAGTGGACCTGAAAACTCATGTCGCCGCCTCGCGCGCTGGCGGCGCCGTCCACGCGGCGAAGCCCTATTCTGGCTCGGCGAACCAACGACAGGAGACAGCCATGACACTTTACGCGGCGATCGAAATGCATTCCAACAACGGTGTTCTCTCGATCATCGACGACGATGATCGGGTTCAATACGAACACCGACTTCCTAACAAGTTGCCACGTGTGCTCGCGGCGTTGGTGCCGTTCCGTGCGGACCTTGCCGCGGTGGCGGTGGAATCAACGTAAGCGGATCGCTGCCATTGTCCGATGCGGTAAGGTGCCGTCTTCACCCGACTGGACCACCCCATGAAGCCCACCCTTCTCGCCGCCGCCCTGATCGCCTCCCTCTGCACGGGCTGCAACGATCGCGCCGCTACGCCGGAAACCAAGACCGCTGCCACGAAGACGGCCCCTGCGCCCGACGCCGCGGCTACTGCCGCGGCGGAAGCCAGCCGCGCCGCCGACGCCGCCTTCGCCGACCTGAGCAAGCGCGCACTCGACGGCTTCATGAAGCTGAGCCCGATAACCGCCACCCAGATCGGCGACCATCGCTACGACTCGGAAGTGGACGACCTCAGCGCCGCGGGCCGCACGGCCGCGATCGCCTTCGAGCGCGAGATGCTGGCGGCGCTCGATGCGATCGACACTGCGAATCTCTCGCGCGAGAACCAGATCGACGCCGCGATCATGCGCAACCAGCTCCAGTTCGACCTGTGGAACTACGAGACGTTGCAGTCGTGGGCGTGGGATCCGCAGCTCTACGGCCAGCTGACCGGGGGCGCGATCTACACACTGATGGCGCGCGAATTCGCGCCGCGGCCGGAGCGAATCAAGTCGGCCGTCGCCCGCATCGAAAAGCTTCCGACGATTTACACGCAGATGCGCGAGAACCTCGATCCCAAGCGCGTGCCGAAGATTCACGCCGAAACGGTCGCCAAGCAGAATGCCGGCGTGACCAGCCTGGTGGACCAGTTCATCGTGCCGCAC
>JBKJTK010000416.1:0-11164 GCA_046590875.1 Chiayiivirga sp. | reverse complement strand
TGGGCGCGATGGATCTCGACGAATCGTTGTCCAAGCGCGACGAGATCAACGCGCGCCTGTTGGCGGTGGTGGATCAGGCCACGCATCCGTGGGGGTTGAAGGCCAACCGCATCGAGATCAAGGACATCCAGCCGCCGCGGGATCTGATCGATTCGATGGCGCGGCAGATGAAGGCCGAGCGCGAGAAGCGCGCAAATATTCTTGAAGCCGAAGGCTTCCGTGCTGCCGCAATCCTCAAGGCCGAAGGCGAGAAGCAAGCCGCGGTGCTCGATGCTGAAGGCCGGCGCGAAGCCGCGTTCCGCGACGCCGAAGCACGCGAGCGTCTGGCGCAGGCCGAAGCCAAGGCAACCACGATGGTGTCGGAGGCGATCGCGCAGGGCGACGTGCAGGCGATCAACTATTTCGTGGCGCAGAAGTATGTCGAGGCGCTGAAGGAATTCGCGAACTCGCCAAACCAGAAGACGTTGCTGCTGCCGATGGAGACCACCGGCATTCTGGGATCGCTCGCCGGCATCATGGAATTGGGCAAGGCGGCGGCTGAGAAGCAGATCGCGGCGAAGGCGTTGCCTGCAACAAAGGGATCGCTGCCGCCGCGTCCGCCGCAGCAGGGTTGATGCTGCGTTTGACAACGCGGCGTGTGGCTGGCGAGGGCAGGAGCACGTTCTTGAACGCGACCCGCGTGACAGCAAGGAGATCAACATGGACTGGATGAATTCGAACTGGTTCTGGTGGGCGTTGGCGCTGGCCTTGATGGCGCTGGAAGCGCTGCTGCCCGGTACCTTCATGCTCTGGCTGGGGTTCGCCGCAGCCGGTGCCGGCGTGGTGCATTTGCTGATGCCCGGACTCGGCCTTACCGGGCAATGGATTGTGTTCGCGGTGTTGTCGTTGATCGCCGTCGGGCTCGGCTGGCAGTACCGGCGCACGCATCCGCCGACGACCTCGGATCAGCCGCAGCTCAACCGTCGCGGCGAGCAGATCGTTGGACGCGTGCTGACGCTGGAGAGCGCGATCGAGAACGGCTTCGGGCGCGCGCGCGTGGACGACACGCTGTGGGCGGTGACGGGTCCGGACCTGCCTGCGGGCAAGCGGGTGCGTGTGGTCGAAGCGGACGGTACGCGTTTGCGGATTGCCGCAGCGGAGTGATTTCGGCCGCCATGATTCGGCCGCAGGCGTTCCCGACGCCTGTCGACACTCCCCACATCCCTGTGGGTCGCGCTCATTGCCACAGCAAATGAGAATCACTATCATCTCGTAGCCCCCCGCTTGCGAGATCCAACCATGCGTATTGCTTCGCTGATATCCCTCGTGCTGGCTTCCGTTGTCGTGGCTCCGTCGCACGCTTCCGACGAACTGGTGGTGTATTCCGAGCGCAAGGAACCGCTGATCCAGCCGATCTTCGAGGCCTACACGCGCGAAACCGGGATCAAGGTGACCTGGCTCAACGACGCGGCGCCGGTGCTGATAGAACGCCTGGCGGCTGAAGGTGAAAGTACGCGCGCTGATCTGTTCATGGCGGTGGATGCGGGCAGCCTGTGGCAGGCGGCGGAGCGTGGCCTGCTGGCGAAAACCGCGTCTTTGTCGCTCGATGCGGCGATCCCGGCGAATCTGCGCGATCCCGAGGGACGGTGGTTCGCGCTTTCGCAACGCGCCCGCACCATCGTGTATTCCACCGAGCGGGTGAAGCCGGAACAGCTGAGCACCTATGAAGCGCTCGCCGAACCGCAGTGGAAGGGCAAGCTCTGCTTGCGGTCGTCGAAAAAGGTTTACAACCAATCTCTGACCGCGACCATGATTGCGCGCGCCGGCGCGGAGCAGACCGAAACCGTGATCCAGGGCTGGGTCGCGAATCTCGCCACCGCGCCGTTTGCCGACGATACCTTGCTGCTACAGGCGATTGCCGCGGGACAATGCGATGTCGGCATCGTCAACACCTACTATCTGGCACACCTGACGAAGGCCGACCCGGCCTTGCCGGTGACGGTGTTCTGGCCCAATCAGCAGGATGCCGGCGTGCACGTCAATATTTCGGGCGCAGGGGTCGTGGCGCAGTCGAAACACAAGCAGGCCGCGCAAAAACTTCTGGAGTGGTTGGCGTCGGATGCAGTGCAGGAGAAATTCGCGCGCACAAACCTCGAATATCCCGCCAAGCCCGGCATCGCGCTCGATCCGGTGGTTGCTGCGTGGGGCACCTTCAAGCCCGATCCGGTCAACGTGATCGAGGCCGGTCGGCGCCAGGCCGACGCGGTGCGACTGATGGATCGCGCCGGCTGGAAGTGATGCTGCGACCTTGGCCGGCGCACGCTTTTGGAATGACATGACGCCGCGCGCTGGATGAGCGCGCTCGCATCCAAGCCGTTCGCAAGACTCGCAGCGTGGTTGCTCGCGCTGCCGCTGTGCGCCCCGCTGGGATTGCTGTTCGCAAGCTGGGCGACGCCGCAAGCAGAAATCTGGTCGCATCTGCGTGCACACGTCCTGGGTGAGGTACTACGCAACACCTTGCTGCTCGCGACGCTGCTGGGACTCCTCGTCAGCGTGCTCGGCATCGGTTTGGCGTGGTTGTCGGCGCGTTGCGATTATCCCGGACGTCGCTGGCTGGACTGGGCACTGGTACTGCCGCTGGCGATGCCCGGCTACGTCGCGGCGTTCGCGTATGTCGGATTACTCGACTACGCCGGACCTCTGCAATCGACATGGCGTGCGCTGAGCGGATCGCGCACCGCGTTGCCCGACGGGCGCGGTGTGGTGGGTGCTGCGGTGATCCTGGCGCTGGTGTTGTATCCCTACGTCTATCTGCTCGCGCGCGCCGCCTTTCTGCGCCAGGGTGCAGCCGCGTTCGACGCCGCCCGTAGCCTCGGACACGGCGCGACGAGCGCGTTCCTGCGCGTTGCGCTGCCGCTGGCTCGGCCGGCGTGGATCGCCGGGCTGACGCTCGCGTTGCTCGAAACTCTCGCCGATTTCGGCACCGTCTCCATCCTGGGTGTCGATACCTTTACCACCGCGATCTACAAGACCTGGTTCGGACTTTATTCGCTGGCGGGAGCGGCGCAGTTGTCGTGCGTGCTTTTGCTGGCGGTGACGGCGGTGTTGCTGCTGGAAGGCGCGCTGCGTTCTCGCGGCCGGATGGGCGAGCGCGTCAGCCGGCCCATGCCTCGCATCGTCCTGCGCGGTATGCGGGGACTGTTGGCGAGCGCCTGTGCATTCGGCGTATTCGCGCTGGGTTTCGCGCTGCCGCTGATGCGATTGCTGGACTGGGCGCTGCGCAGTCGCGTCGCGTTGCGGCCGTTGCTGGAGGTGGCGGTCAACACCGTCTTGCTTGGTGCTGGCGTGGCCTTGTTCGTGGTGCTACTCGGACTCGCGCTGGCCTTGCTCGAACGCGTCCAGCCTCACGATCGCTGGGTGCGCGCGCCGGTATTCCTCGCCAATCTCGGCTATGCGGTTCCTGGCACGGTGCTGGCGGTGGCGACGATGCTGCTGTTGCTGTGGCTGGAACACGCGTTGCGTGATGGCCTGGGCTGGCAGTTGGCGTTGTCGTCGAGTGTGGGGGCGATGGTGCTGGCGCTGGCCTTGCGCTTCTTGCGAGTGGGTTTCGGCAGTGTCGAAGCCGGCATGCGCTCGCTGCGACCGGAGCTGATCGACTCCGCGCGCGTACTGGGCGTCGGACCCTGGCAGCGCTTGCGGCAAATCACCCTCCCGCTGCTGCGGCCCAGCCTGTTCGCCGCCTTGCTGCTGGTCGGCGTGGAGACGATGAAGGAACTGCCGGCTACGTTGATGCTGCGCCCTTTCGGCTGGGACACGCTCGCAGTGAAGATCTACGGCTACACCAGCGAAGGCCTGTGGCACGAAGCAGCGTGGCCGGCATTGTTGCTGATTGCGGTCGGCTTGCTGCCGGTGCGGTGGCTGGTACGGGCGCAGGGCTGAAGTGCAGCGACAGCCGCGCGGGTCGCATCTGAGATAATGACGGTCTTCCTCTCCGCCCGGACCGACGATGATCCAGAAGACGATACTCAACGACGCCCATCGCGCGCTCGGCGCCCGCATGGTGGATTTCGGCGGCTGGGATATGCCGATCAACTACGGTTCGCAGCTCGACGAGCATCACCAGGTGCGGCGCGACGCCGGCATGTTCGACGTCTCGCATATGACCGTGGTCGATCTCACCGGGCTGCGCACGCGCGAATTCCTGCGCCACTTGCTTGCCAACAGCGTCGACAAGCTAAAGACGCCGGGCAAGGCCTTGTACTCGTGCATGCTCAATCCGCAGGGCGGAGTGATCGACGACCTGATCGTGTATTTCATGCGCGAGGATTTCTTCCGCCTGGTGGTGAACGCGGCAACCCGCTCGAAGGACCTCGAGTGGATCGCGGCGCAGGCCGCGCCGTTCGGCGTCGTCATTACTGAGCGACCCGAGTTGGCGATGATCGCAGTGCAAGGCCCGAATGCACGCGTCAAGGCAATGTCGCTGCTGACGCCGGCCAGTCGGACCAAAGTCGAGGCCTTGGGCAAGTTCGTCGCCTGCGAGGCCGAGGGCAGCGCAGGCGAGACCTTGTTTGTGGCGCGCACTGGCTACACCGGCGAAGACGGTTTCGAGATCGTGTTGCCAGAATCCCAGGCCATCGCGTTCTGGAATCGACTGCTGAGCGCCGGCGTGAAACCGGCGGGTCTCGGCGCGCGCGACACCCTGCGACTGGAAGCCGGCATGAACCTCTATGGTCAAGACATGGACGAAACCGTCTCTCCTTACGAGGCCGGCTTGGCCTGGACGATCGCGCTCGACGCCGGTCGCGACTTCACCGGCCGCAGCGTGCTCGAAGCGCAGAAGGCCGCCGGCGCCGCCGGGACGGGCGCGCCGCGCCGCATGATCGGACTGGTGATGGACGACAAGGGCGTGCTGCGTCACGGCCAAGCGGTGCTGACCGCTGCCGGCGCAGGTGAAATCCTGTCCGGCACGTACTCGCCCACGCTCGGCAAGGCGATCGCATTCGCGCGCGTGCCAGCGGGTGAGCTCGGCGAGGTGCGGGTCGACATCCGTGGCCGGGAGGTGCCGGTGCGGGTAGTGAAGGTGCCGTTCGTGCGCGACGGCAAGGCCTGCGAGTGAGCGTGACGGCCCCGGTGCTTGATTGGCCGCGCGCTACCCTCGTGTACAATTTTTCCCTGTTCGGTCCCACCCTTTCCGAGGCCTTCCGATGAACGAGATTCCCGGTGATCTGAAATTCCTGCGCTCGCACGAGTGGGCGCGTGTCGAGGACAACGGCCGCGTCACTGTCGGTATTTCCGAGCACGCCCAGGCTCAGCTCGGCGACCTGGTCTATGTGGAACTGCCCAACATCGGCGACCACGTCGCCCAGGCTGGCTCTTGCGCGGTGGTCGAGTCGGTCAAGGCCGCCTCCGACATCTACAGCCCGGTCTCGGGCAAGGTTGTCGCGGTCAATCAGGCCCTGTCGGACAAGCCCGAGGCGATCAATGAGGACGCTTTTGGCGAAGGCTGGATCTTCGCCATCGAGCCCGAAGACCTGTCGCAGCTGGAAGAGCTGCTGAGCCCGGACGATTACGCCGCGATGATCGAAGAGGAAGACCACTAGGCGCTTCGTCGTTTTTTGCGTTACCCGCTCCGGCCGCGCTTGCGGCCGGAGTCGTTTGTGGGACTCGGATTCCGCATTTCGGACACGGTGCGATCCGGAAATTTGTCGATTTGATCGCGATACGCGGCGCGCGATTTCGCGCACTTTGCGCATTTTCGATTGTGCGACGCACGAAAGCGGCTCTCTCACCGGCGTCGATCGGCGGCCGTCGTTGTCGTAGCTTCAGCGTCGCAATCGCGCCGCGTCGCGTCCTCGACGAGCAGGTGCGACGCGCGTGCCGAGCGCAGCGATGCGCGCGCGATATTTTCATCGCGATGCCTGAAATAAAGTGCGTTGCGCAAATTTATCTGCGCGCATGACGCTGCGCTCGCGATCGAAATCGGGGGCCGTGAGCGGTGCCAATCGCGCGTCGTCCCACGCCCGCGCGGCGTCCCTTCGCGCGCGCGGCGGGTGCGAGCGCGCATTTTTTTTTCGCATGGTTGTTGACAGTGTGATTTCACGTGTTTAGTTTTCGCACAGCAGACAGCTTCTGCGAGAGACGGCGATAGAGATCAGGATCAAAAGCTGGAACACACGCGGCGCACTCTCCGCGACAAAATCCACTCCAGTGGTTTCAGGCCCCGTCTCCCCAAAATTTCAGAGCGTCTCGCGCCCGCTTTCCAAAGCGCGAGACTCCAAAACCGAATACGACGCCCGCGTCCTCCGTGACGCGGGCGTTTTCGTATGCGGCGCATCCTGCGCCGCGAATCCCGGGCGATGAGCCCACTGGGCAATAGCTGAAAATCCAACTGACGAGGAGCTAAATGCTATGGCTATGAAGAAAGCAGCGAAGAAACCGGCCGCGAAGAAGAAAGTCGCGGCCAAGAAGCCGGCAGCCAAGAAGGTAGCCGCCAAGAAGAAGCCGGCAGCCAAGAAGGCTGCGGCGAAGAAGAAGCCAGCCGCCAAGAAGAAGGCAGCTGCAAAGAAGAAACCAGCCGCCAAGAAGAAGGCAGCTGCGAAGAAGAAGCCAGCCGCCAAGAAAAAGGCAGCTGCGAAGAAGAAACCAGCTGCCAAGAAAAAGGCAGCTGCGAAGAAGAAGCCAGCCGCCAAGAAAAAGGCTGCTGCCAAGAAGCCGGCGGCCAAGAAGGCTGCCAAGAAGCCTGCAAAGAAGAAGGCTGCCAAGAAGCCTTCGGCGATGATGCCCGCGGCGCCTGTCGCGCCGGTGATGTAATCGCCACTCGATTGTCGTGATCTGAGCTCTCTCCCTGTCGCCCAGGCAGGGAGGGAGATTTTTGACGTGCATGGACGCACTAATGCCGCGGGCGGTCGCTCTCGGGCTTCCTGCCCTTTGCGACACTCAGGCTCCTGCCTGTCGCAGAGCCTGCCCCGGACCCGATCCGGGGATGCGCAGGAGCGGCCCCGACACGGCGTCCGCCGTGTTGCGCGAGGTCTCTCTCGCCAAACTCCCCGACTGAGCGACGACCGCGAATAGCGAGTCGTGGCTCCGCAAGGTCGTCTGTCCTAGGATGGCCGCGCCAACTCCTGGGAACGACGTCATGCGCCTTCTGAAATTTTTGCTCGGTGCGATCCTGCTGCTGGCGGCGATCGTCGTGGTCGGTGGCTTCCTGCTGCCGGACCAGGTGCACGTCGAGCGTGCCATCGTCATTGAGCGCTCACCCGCGCAGGTGCACGACATCCTCAACAGCTACAAGCGCTTTAACGAATGGTCGCCGTGGGCGGAGAAGGATCCGAACGCGATCTACACCTACTCGGGTCCTGCAGCGGGCGTCGGCGCCAAGCTGGCCTGGGTCGGCAACAAGGAAGTCGGCAGCGGTTCGCAGGAAATTATCGCCAGTGTGCCGGACCAGCGTGTCGAGACCGCACTCGACTTCGGCGAAAACGGCAAGGGCACCGCCGCTTTCGTGCTGACGCCGGAAGGACAGGGCACGCGAGTCGCGTGGGGCTTCGACACCGATTTCGACGGCAACCTGATCGGGCGCTGGTTCGGACTGTTGATGGAGAAGATGCTTGCGCCCGACTACGAGAAGGGACTGGCCAGGCTCAAGACGCTGCTCGAATCCGAACTGGTGTCGGCGCCGGTTGCGCCTGCGCCGGAGATGGCGGCAGGTTTCGTCGACGCCGCACCCCGGGTGCCGGCACCCGGCGCGAGCGCCGCGTTGATGGCAAGCCGCATCGAGGAACGCCGCAAGCAGATGCAGGAACAAGCCCGACGTGAAGAAGAATCGAAAAGCGGAGACCAGTGATCGGATTCCGTACTGGCTTCAACCGCCGTTCGGGCTGAGCCTGTCGAAGCCTGCCGTTTGCACCGACTCGGTCTTGGGGCGAACGCAATGGCGTGCTTCAACCGACCGAATCAAGCAGGGCTGTCGGCTAGCGCCGCCGACGCGTCGCTACGCGCGGCTTGAACTTGTGCAGCTCCAGCCAGTCGCGTTGCGGCTGGCCGAGATAGCGATCAAGCGCGGTCGGGAACAGGCCGAAGGGAACGCCGCTCTCGCAGTTCCACACCATCGCGATGCCGAAGCCATGTTCCGGCACGAAGCCCACCAGGGCGCGATAGCCCTGCACTGCGCCGCCGTGAAAGATTACCCGCGTGCCGGCGTAGTCGTACACGCGCCAGCCCAGGCCGTAATGCGCGTCACGCAGGCGCTCGCGGCGCCACGCCGACCCCCGCAGTTCGCTGGGCGTCTGCACCAGTGAGGCCTGCACGCTGGCCAACACGTCTGGTGACAGCACGTCGGGTCGCTGTCCCATTTGTGCCTGCAGCCATAGCGCCAGATCGTGGATGCTGGCGTTGACGCCGGCCGCGGGCGGAATGCGGTAGTAGGTTTCCTTTGGCCGCACCGCTACCCACCGACCGCCACGCCTAACATGGGGACGCGCCCAGCTTGTGCTGGCCTCCAGACCGTCGCGCCCATAGGTCGCGTTGTACATGCCCAGCGGATGGAACAATCGCTTCTCGACCTGGTGCGAATAGAAGTCGCCGGTACTGGCGAACACCAGATCACCGATCAGGCTGAAGGCGACATTTTGATAGCTGTAGCATTGCCCCGCGTCGCACAGCGGCGGCACCGTCCCGAGTTGGGCCACCAGCAGCGGATAGGGTTCGTCAGCTTCGAGCTTGCGATCGTAGGTGTTGTAGGGCAACCCGGAGCGGTGGCTGAGAATGTCTTTCACGGTCAACACTTGGGCGGCGTGCACGTCGCGCAGCTTGAACGCGGGAAGATGATCGGCCACTCGGGTATCCCAGCGCATGGCGCCGTCGTCGACCAGCATGGCGCTGAGCGTGCCGGCGAAGGCTTTGGACAGTGAGGCGACGCGGAATACGGTCGCGGTGCCGACCTTTTCCTGGCCACCCGTGTCGACCACGCCGAAGCCGCGCTCAAGCAGGATCTGGCCATCCTGGACCACCGTCACCGCCATGCCGGTGATCTTGGCTTCGGCCACGATGCGTTCGGACAAACCTTCGATCTGCTTTGTCAGCGCGCCCTGATCGAGCACAGAAAGTCGCGATCGGCCAACGGGAGCGACCTGGTCGGACGCGCTTGCGACGAAAGTCGGAATGTTGGCCGCGTCGGCGAACGCGAAGGACGGTGACAGCAGCACCGCCAGGGTCACAACGATCCGCCGGGTGAGTCTGGGTTTCGTAAGTCCGATGGCCTGCGTATGTTTCATTTCGCGTTTTGCGTATTGGCGTTGCATGCTAGCGTCGCATTCTAGCGCGAGCGGCTGCCAGAAGCCGGCGACCGCGTCACCCACTGCTGAGGAGAAACCCATGTCGTTCCTGTTCTCGTTGTTGTTGCTGGTTGTGGTGGTGGTGGTATTCGGCGCGTGGGCGGTCGGCATGTACAACGGCCTGATCACCGGGCGCAACGCCTACAAGAACGCGTTTGCGCAGATCGACGTCCAGCTCACCCGACGTTACGACCTGATCCCGAACCTGGTCGAGACCGCGAAAGGCTATCTCTCGCACGAGCGCGAAACACTTGAAGCAGTCATCAAGGCGCGCGCTGCCGCGGTGTCGGGCCTGGGTGCGGCGAAGGCGAACCCGGGCGATCCGGCTGCGATGGCGCAGTTGTCCGCCGCCGACGCCGGACTGAGCGGCGCGCTCGGACGCTTGATGGTGATCAGCGAGGCCTATCCGGATCTGAAAGCCAACCAGAACATGATGCAGCTCACCGAGGAGCTGACTTCGACCGAAAACAAGGTGGCCTTCGCGCGTCAGGCCTACAACGACCAGGTAATGAGCTACAACAACCGGCGTGAAGTGTTCCCGAGCAACATCGTCGCCGGCATGTTCCAGTTCCAGCCCGCGGCGTTGCTGGAAATCAGCGCGGAAGAGGCGCACAAGCGCGAGGCGCCGAAGGTCGAGTTCAACAAGTAGGACGGTTCGCGCGCCGCCGAGGCTTCGGCGGCGCGCGAGATACCAGCCGGTCTTTCCGTGATTACCCCCGACGGGCGCACCCGATGAATTTCTTCGAGCGTCAGCAGGCCGCACGCACAAGTTCGCGCCGGTTGCTGATCCTGTTCGTGCTGGCGGTGGCGGCGATCATGCTGGCGGTGAGCGCGGCGGTGCTACTCGGCCTCGGTCTGGCCGCACCCAGCGAGACTCTCCAGGCGCAGGGCCTCGCGGCCTTCGCGCAAGAGCGCAGCGGCGCGCTGCTGCTGGCAAGCGGGGTGACACTCGCGATCGTGGTGATCGCCACGCTTACCCGCATCGCCTCGCTCAAGAGCGGCGGCGACGCGGTTGCGCGGCAATTGGGCGGTACGCCGGTGCCGGAGGAAACCCGCGATCCGCAACTGCGCCGCCTGCGCAATGTAGTGGAGGAAATCGCGATCGCGTCCTGCGTGCCGGTACCGGACATCTACGTGCTGGAGCAGGAATCCGGCATCAACGCCTTTGCTGCCGGTTATTCGACCAGCGATGCCGTGGTGGCAGTGACTCGCGGTGCGTTGGAGCGTCTCAACCGCGACGAACTGCAAGGCGTGATTGCGCATGAGTTCAGCCATGTCTTGAACGGCGACATGCGTTTGAACATCCGCCTGATGGGCGTGCTGTTCGGCATCCTGGTGCTCGGCATCATCGGGCGCAAGGTGCTTGAGCATTCGCGCGGCGGGCGCGATTCGAAGGGCGCCGGCGCGATTCTCGCGGTGGCGCTGGCGGTGATGATCATCGGCTACATCGGATTGTTCTTCGGACGCCTGATCAAGGCCGGCGTGTCGCGTCAACGCGAATACCTGGCCGATGCCTCGGCGGTGCAGTTCACCCGGCAAACCACTGGCATCGCGGGCGCGCTGAAAAAAATTGCGGGTTTGCCGGGCGGCTCCAAGCTGGCTGCTGCGGAAACCGAGGAGGTCAGCCACATGCTGTTCGGCGATGGCGTCGGCTATTCCTCGTTGTTCGCGACACATCCGCCGCTGATAGAGCGCATCCAGGCCCTGGACAAGAGTTTCAATCCGCAGGCACTGGGTGAACTCTCCAAGCGTTGGGCCAAGTCGCCGCCGCGCGGACTGGATGAGGACCTCGCGCTGGGCTTCTCCGAGGACCGGCGCGGGCACGCTGCGCCGGCAATCCGCTGCCGGTCGCG
>JBKJTK010000254.1:0-4921 GCA_046590875.1 Chiayiivirga sp. | reverse complement strand
CAAACGGGGTGAGCTATCTCGCGCCCGTTGCAAGCAACGCCGATGACGCGGGTCGCGCCAAGAACCGTCGGGTTGAGTTGGTGCCGTTCTAGGGTGGTCTAGACCCGCCTGCTTTTGCATCGTTGCGGCGGAGTCGTGTCGCCTGAGTAGCCCTCGGCTGTCAATTCCGGGGGACGCTTCGCGGACTTGCGTTTCGCACACCGTCGCCACCTGCGCGCGGTTTGCGGATTTTCATTCCCTGACGCACCCGCATGTCAGGGTTCGCCCCAAGGTGTCGTTTCCCTCCTCAAGCCGGTCATTCCGACCGCACGGAGTTCGAAATGACATTGCGTCCGCTGGTGTTTGCCCTTGCTGCCGCGCTCACGCTGCCGATCAGTGCACAGGCTGCCAAGTACACCTATCACGGCGATCTAATGGATGGCGATGTACCGGCCGAAGGTGCCTACGACCTGCGCGTGCGCGGCCTCGCACAACCGGGTGCGACGAAGACGTTGGGCGAGGCGACCGAACTTCCCGGTGTGAAGCTAAGCGGTGGTCGCTTCAGCGTCGAACTCGACGTGCCTGAAGACACCGACGGAACCACCTGGGTCGAAGTCGCGGTGCGCAAGGCCGGGTCGAACGATCCCTACGAGAAACTGGGCGATCCGCAACCGATCGCCAAGGTCAACAGCACCTGCCCCGGCGCCTGGGCGCTGGATGGCAATAGCGGGATGCCCATCGGAAGTTACCTGGGAACGGCCGATTTTGTGCCGGTGGAGGTGAGAGCGAATGGCGTTCGCGCGGCCCACTTTGCACCCGGCGGTGCCATCAACCGCTACGGCGATGCGGCCATCGTCACGCTCGGATCGTCCGCTAACATCGCGAGCGGAGCCGGCGCCACGGTCGGCGGCGGCGGGGCAACACTGACCGCCGGCGGCGTCCCCAATGCCACCCTCAAGAACGAGGCGCTCGGGGACTTTTCAACGGTCGGCGGCGGCATCGGCAGTAAGGCGAATGCGGACTGGAGCACAGTGGGCGGCGGACAGACCAACCTGGCCACCGAGAACTACGCTGTGGTCGCTGGAGGACGATCGAACCGTGCTTCCGGCCTGGCGTCCGTCGTTAGTGGCGGAGACGGCAATCTGGCGACGGGCTTTCGGAGCGGAGTGACGGGCGGGAGTACAAACCTGGCCTTGGGTACCAACAGCACGGTCGGCGGCGGCCAGGACAATCTGGCGGGTGCGGCGAGGTCCTTCGCGGCGGGAAACTACGCTCGCGTGCGCATCGCCGGAGCGCCGCCGGCGACCCTGCCCCCGAACCTCTCCGCGGCCGACTATACCGGCCTCAACGGCGGCGACGAAGGCAGTTTCGTCTGGTCCAGCACCGACTTCGCCAACGACTTTTTCCGCAGCAGCGGGCGCAACCAGTTCCTGATCCGCGCCCGGGGTGGGGTGGGCATCAACACCAACGCGCCTGGCGGCGCCGCCCTGACCGTGGCGCAGCCCAACCCCGCGGACTCCGGCAATACCATCCGGCTGCGCACGTCCACCAGAAGCTCCGAGTGGTCCGTCTACGAACCCGATGGCGCCACCGCATTGATCAGCTTGGCGGGCGATCTGCGGCTGGAAACCGGTATCGCTTCGAAGTACATCTACACCAACGACAAGTTTGGAGTGCTCGGGCGGCCCACGGCGAACGCCCTCGAAGTCAACGGCGAAGCCTCGAAATCCGTCGCCGGCAGTTGGCTCGCGAACTCCGACCGCCGCATCAAGACCGATATCGCGCCGATCCCGGACGCGCTCGACACCATCATGAAGCTGCGCCCGGTGACGTTCCGCTATGCCGACGATTATCGCAAGGCGCACGACAGCATCGACGACACGTCGTACTACAACGTAATCGCGCAGGAATTCGCCGAAGTGTTCCCCGACGCAGTGAAAGGCTCGGGCGAGTATCTGCCCGGCAAGTCGCGCACCGTTGAGAACGAAATCCTGCAAGTCGATACCTACCCCGCGCAGATTGCCTCGATCGCCGCGATCCAGGAACTGGCCGTGAATGACGATGCGCAGCGCGAGCAGATGACTGCACTGAAGCGCGATAACGCGGCGTTGCATCAGGAACTCGACGCGCTGACGCTGCGCTTCGCCCGTCTCGAAGCCCGCCAGGAGCATTGAGCCATGCGCAGCCTCAACCGATTCCAACACGCGGCTTGCCTCGCGTTGTTGCTGCTCCCTCCAACGCTCTCGGGCGCCGCCGAGTCAGCGAAGGCGACCGAAGCGAACACCGCCACCTCGCGCTTCAAACTCAAATCCTCCGGCACCGAAACCGCGCCGCAGCAATCGGGACGCTACACGCTGCGTGCCCGCTTCGCTCTGGCGGAGAGCGCGGGCGAACTGCGCGAAGGCGCGAACTTCACCCTTATCGGTCGCTTCGCCAAGGCCGGTTTGAATTGCGCCACCAGCGGCAACCTCTTCGCCAATGGCTTCGAGGGCAACTGACATGAAACGTAACCGAACGATGAAACCCCAAGCCATCTGCCCGCTCGCGTTCGCCTTGGCGCTTGGCGCAGGGTTCGCTCCGGTGCAGGCCGCGAACTTCACCTATCACGGTGATCTGATCGACGGCGATGCGCCGGCCGCCGGCGCCTACGACTTGCGCGTGCGCGCGTTTGGCCAACCGGGCGCGAGCAAGGCCCTGGCCGAGGCGACGGAGCTGCCGGGCGTGAAGCTCGTTGACGGTCGCTTTAGCGTCGAGCTCGATCTGCCCGAAGACGCCGACGGCACCACATGGGTCGAAGTTGCGGTGCGCAAGGCCGGTTCGGGTGCCGCGTTCGAGACGCTGGGCGATCCGCAGCCGCTCAGCAAGGTCAACGGTACCTGTCCCGGCGCGTGGGCGCTGGATGGCAACAGCGGCATGCCCGCAGGCAGCTTTCTGGGCATTGGCGATTTCTCCTCGAATCAGGCGCTGCAACTCAAGGTGAAGGGTAGAAACGCGCTACGCATCGAACCGACCAGTGCGGCCGCCATCGTCAATATCATCGCCGGCCATGAGTCAAACGGCGTATCCCCCGGAGCGATCGGGGCGACCATCTCCGGTGGCGGCAGCGAGGGTGTCGCTCCCCAGCCGAATTTCGCCTATGAGAGCTATGCCACGATCGCAGGAGGTTTCAACAATCAGGCCGGCAACCCGTTCCAGGCAGGCGGCGGAGAACTCAACGCCGCAACCGTCAGCGGAGGATCCAGCAACAGCGCCTACGGCAATTACTCAACCATACCCGGTGGCTATTTGAATGCGGTTGGTGCCGATTTCGGCTATGCCGCCGGCCGCAGAGCCATTGTCCAGGCCTCTCATACCGGAACCTTCGTCTGGGCAGACAGCCAGGACGTCAATTTCGTCTCCTCTGGACCCAACCAGTACCTGGCGCGCGCTAGCGGCGGCGTCGCCTTCAACGGCACGCCGGCGAACCCTGGCTTTGAGCTAAGCGTTTTTGGCAACGATCCCGATGCTGGCTTCGTCGAAGTGCTGCTGACCCCCAAGCCCTCGCTCAATGGCAACACGGGTGAAAGCATCGAGTTCGGCGCGGGTCCCGGCGGGGCCGGCAGCAACGACGCCAACTTTCGCATCACGCAACGCAACAGCAGCGGAGGTTTCTTTCAGGCGCTCACCATCGGCAGCGACGGCGTCACCAACGTCAAGAATGGCGCAGTCGGCAACGTGTCGGATGCGCGCCTGAAGAAAAACATCGGCGGCATCCGGCAGCCGCTGGATACGCTGTTGGCACTGCGCGGACACATGTTTGAGTACATCGATCCAGCGAAGTCGATGAACGCGCCCGGCCCGCGCATCGGCTTCATCGCACAAGAAGTCCAGCAGACGCTGCCGAACTGGGTAACGCCCAACGACAACGGCTATCTGCAGGTCAGCACGATCGGCTTCGAAGCCCTGGCGGTGGAAGCGATCCGCGATCTCAAGGCTGAATACGACCTGCGCGTCGAGAATCTGGAATCCGAGAACGCTGCGCTGAGCAACCGGGTGCTCGCGCTTGAGCGTGCGATGCGCACCCGATTTTCCGAGGACAAAAAGTGAGCACCGACCTCATGAATCACGCACGGTCGGGTTTGGCGCTGTTGGTGGCGGCGTCCCTCGCCGCGTGCGGCTCGAAACCCGATTCCGGCACCGCAGCGCCCGCCGCGGACGCGAGCATGGTCGCAGCGTCGGTATCGAGTGCGGTCGAAGCCTCGGCCGCGACTCACCCGCTATGCCAGCTAGCAACTTTCGCCGACGTGCAGGCCGCTGTCGGCGGGACGATCTCCCAGCTCGACGTGATCGACGAGGACGGGCTGACCCGTATCGCGTGTGTTTATGTCGATCAGGGCAACTACAACGGTGGCATGAGCATTGGATTTGTCACCAACGAAAAACTCATGAAGGCCGCGAGCCAGTGGGCATCAGCGGCCGACTACTTCGCCGAGTGGTCGCGCACGGGCGATGCGGTGGGTGGCATTGGTGAAGGCGCAGCCTGGGTTGAAATGCAGAACGCGCTGTATGTACTCAAAGGCGACAAGGTGGTCGAACTGAGTGCAGGTTCCATGGAAATGGATGACCTCGCGGCGCGTGCGAAGGTCGAGGCTCTCGCGCAGCTGGTGGCGAGTCGGCTTCCCTGAGACTCGCGGGGCAGGCGTTCGGCGACCCTCGGGTCCCGATTTCCCGTTCAGGACCGGCGCGTCGCGACAGTTGCCTGTGCCAAACGACGGTTCGCCTGTCGCAGGGCTAGAATCGGCGCCGGGGCCTGGGGAGACGCGCGTTGCACGACGAGGACATCACGCAGTGGTTGAGTGCGGCGAAGGCCGGTGACCGCGAGGCGCTGGATCGTGCGCTCAGCGTGCTCTATCGCGAGTTGCACGTGCTGGCGCGGCGGCAACTGGGCGGCCAGAAGAACGGC
>JBKJTK010000178.1:0-4377 GCA_046590875.1 Chiayiivirga sp. | reverse complement strand
TCGCGAGCAGCAACTCGCCGCCGCGTTCCAGGTCCGATCGGTGCCGACCGTGGTGCTGGTGGTCGGCGGGCAACCGGTCGACGGGTTCCCCGGCGCCTTGCCGGAAGCGCAGCTCCGGCAGTTCCTGGCCCAGCACGGGATCGTGCCGGCCGAGGCGGCGAACGACGTGGTGGAGGACAGCGTGCCCGTCGCGCGCGATCCGCACGAGATCGTCGCGGAGCTGCGCGACGCCATCGGCGCGGAACCGGAGAAAGCCGAACTCAAACTCGATCTCGCCCTGGCCCTGAGCGCCATCGGCGAGGTCGACGAAGCCGGACTGCTGCTGGATGCATTGCCCGCGAATCTGGGGGCCGATGATCGCGCCAAGCGTGCACGCGCAGCGCTCGGCTTCGCCACACTTCTGAAGGACGCTCCCGCGCCGGCCGAACTCGAACGCCGCATCGCCGCCGACCCACGCGACCTGCACGCGCGTCACCTGCTTGGCGCGCACCGGCTCGTATCGGGCGACGCCGCCGCTGCACTCGACCAGTTCATCGAGATGCTGCGGCGGGACAAGAATTTCGCCGAAGGTCTGCCACGCAAGGCGCTGATCAACGCCTTCAACCTGATCGAGGATGCCGATCTGGTCGGTGTCTATCGTCGCAGGATGTCGAGCCTGCTGTTCTGACCGTGTCACGCGGCGGGTTAATCTGACGGTGATGATCCCTCCCACGCGTCCATCCCGACCCCTGCGCGGCATCGACGCCCTGCTCGACCCGCTGCGTTATCCCTTTCAGACCGCGAGGCGGCCTTCGTCGATGCAAGGTCACGCCCGGTCTAGATGCAGCGGGCCGGCATTTGAAGTTCCTGCTCGAATGCACCATGACAGGCTGCGCCATCCAACCACCTCCGAGTCCCCGCCGATGAAGCCGCAGAACCTGCGCCGCATGGTCAACTTCTGGCCGCTGTTTTCGTTCGCGGGGATCAAGGTCGTGCGCATCGCCGACGACTGGCGCTACGCCAAGGTGCGGCTCAAGCTGCGCTGGTACAACCGCAACTACGTCGGCACCCAGTTCGGCGGAAGTCTGTTCTCGATGACCGATCCGTGGTGGATGATCCTGGTGATGGAGTGCCTAGGCCGCGACTACGTGGTCTGGGACCAGGCCGGCGAAATCGTCTTCGTCGCGCCAGGCCGCGAGGATGTCTTCGCCGAGTTTCGCGTCGAAGAATCCGTGCTCGACGAACTGCGCGCCGCTACGGCGAACGGGGAAAAGATGTTGCGCTGGTTCGACACCGAGATCACAACCGCCAGCGGCGAGGTTGTCGCTCGAGTGCGCAAGCAGCTCTACGTGCGGCGCAAGCGCGATCGGGGCGGCGTGGACTAGGTCGGTCCGCCCTACTCAAACGCATCCGCAAACACGATGCCCTCGGCCAGCGGGTTGTCGCGTTCGTAAGGCGCCGAGGTCACGCTCGCGGTCTCGCTGACGGACTCGGCATCGAGGTTGCTGGCAAACGAGTGGAATCCCACCACCGTCCCGTTGTGATTCAAATGCGGGGTCTCGCTCGCGCCATTGGACTCGGCGCCGCCGAATCCTTCCGCCAAACGCCGCAACACGCCCTTGCGGCCATCGTGCACGACCAGATCCACCACACCGTTCGCGTCCACATCCGCGAGGTTCGTCGCCGCGGTCTGGAAAGAAACGAAACGTCCATCGCCCGACACCGCCGGCTGCAAGCTGTCGCCATCGGCCAGCACCGTGGCCTTGCCGCCCGGCGGCGGACCACGCCGGCTCACGCGTTGATTGCCGCTACCCGGTGTATAGCGAAAGACGTTGACGCGTCCGTCGTTACCGCTGGCGTCCAGGTTCGACGCGCCCGACTGGTACGCCACGACCGTGCCCGAACTGGAAATCGACGCGCGCGTGCTGTCGCTGTTGCCCGCCAGACCGCCGGAACTGGACACGATCTGGCTGGTGTTGTTGACGAGATCGCGCAACACGATCTGCAACGCCGTGCTCGCCTTCAACAGGCCCGCCGCTTTCTGCACTGCGCTCGATCCACTCTCGAACGCCACCTTGCCGTTGTTGCTGATGCTGGGCCGGTCACTTGGCCCATCGGCAACCAGCGCGCCACAAGTCGAGACGCAACTGCGCACACCGGTCTCGATATTCACCGCCACCACATCGCGCACCGCGTTCGGATCCGCGCCCGGGTTGATGTCGCTGGCGTCAGTACCGAACGCAACGCGACGACCATCGGCCGAGATAGCCGGGTTCGTGCTGCTGCCGTTGGCCTGACCGCCGCTGCGTGAGGTCGAAATCCGCTGCACGTTGCCCTGCACCAGACGACGCAGGAAGACGGCGATGTTGCTGCTGGCCTTGTAGCGCACCGGCGCCGAGAGCTTGCCGTCCGACCCCAGGTTTTGCGCCGCGATGCCGCTGTCGAGCGCCTCGAAAACCACTGCGCCGCCGTCAGCCGACATCGCGGGATTGCGTGCGCCACCCGGAAACGCGTTCGTCCCGTTGTCCGTGCTGATGAGTTCAATTTCCTGGAAATCGGCCAGATAGCGGAATATGTCAGAGGTTCCGTTGCTATCCACGTACGGACCGAACTCACTCGCAGGAATCTCGGACTCGAACACGCCGATCGAGCCGTTCGTGGATACCTTGACGTTGCGACTGCTGGCCGGAATCGCGGTGAACTGCGCGGTCAAGTTCGTCGGCGCCTGACGCCAAAGCGGGTTCTCGATCAGGAACACGTCGTTCTTGAAGTCATGGTCCTGATTCAGGGGTGACGGCAGGCCGGCGTCGGCGGAATGTGGCAAGAGATCGAACGCGGAGACCGCGATGTAGCGACCATCCGGCGTCATATCCAAGCCGAACTGCGTCGTCTCCTGCACGCCGCGTCCAAGATAGATATACGCGATGGCTCCAGTGCGGGACTGAACCGAGACGAGGTTGGTATCGCGGGGGATACTGTTGACGTCGAAGAAATGCCAGGCGAGGAAGCCCCCTCCTGAAGACACGCTCAAGCTCCCAACGAAATCGGCAGCGAACGTATTGGAAATGATCGTGTTGTATGAGGTCGCACCGTTCCAACTGTAGGTCCGAGGTTGATTGCCTGCGACACCGGCCGCTACGCGTCCGTCCGAGGATAGCGCGCCCGTGTGGATGTCAAATCCAGAGTCGAATCCCGTCGGCACGACCTGTCCGGATACCGAATCCCATCGCCGCAGCAGTCCGGATGGGCCCGAAAGACCCCTGAACAGGACATAGCGGCCATTACCCGAGATTCGCGGCAAGACGAAGCCTTCGTTGGAATCGCCCGCGTGGACGACACGCATTTCGCCGCTCTGCAGGTCTTTCCAATAGACTCGATCCAAGTTCGGGGCGGCGCTCAGATCGGGATTGATCGTCAGGTTTCTTGCGCGCGACTGGAAAACGACGTAGCGACCGTCGCGAGAGACATCTGCCAAGCCCGAATGTCCGTTGGCTTCGACTCCACCGACGCCGCGAGATACCTGTACCACCGCCCCATTGGTCCGTTGCCAGATAAAAATGTCCGATACTGGGTTGCCCCCGTCGTGCACGTCGTACTCGGCGGAACTGTTGAACACGACGTATTGCCCGTTGCCGGAAATGCGTGGCCCGGTAGCGAAGCACAACGGCGCGAGATTGCAGTTCTGTGCAATGAGCTGCGCCGAACTCGCGTTTCGATCGTAGAGGTAGATCCCGGCGGATCCGAAACTGCCTTGCGGATGTTCGCCCGCATAGACGACAGAACTGCCATCGTCGGAAATGCTCGGATCGACCACGTCCGCCGACGTGTCAAGCAGATGCTGGCTGAGGAATTCATCCGGGTAGAACCGATACTGTGTTTGCGCGACGGCCCCCATCGGCAGACAAAGGAAGATCAGCGGGATTCGCTTCATAACGTCCATTCGCCCTCCGAGACCACCATTCCGCAAATCATCTTTCGGCGCGCAGTCTTCGCGGAAGGCCGGATGCAGATTGGATGGAGCTCGGTTCATATCTGACAATCGAACATTGCGCCGCGCGCGTCTCAGTCTGCGCCCTTTCCGCGCCTCAAACACATCCCCAAACACGATGCCTTCGGCGAGCGGATTGATACGCTCGTAAGGCGCCGAGGTTGTCCTCGCGTAGGCAGGGCGGCCGCTTTGATACGCAAAATGCCGGCCGTCGTCGAAGATCGACGCTTGCACCGCGGGCAAGCGGCTGTGCCCACCAAACGCCGAATGATCAATTGATCCCGTCGATGGTCTCCAGAAAGAGAGACCACTACCGCGCGCAGCAGGCGCGCACCGCGGCAACAGCGGATTCGATCAGGTCCCCCTCCGACCCTCGCGCGTCGAGCACTACGCACGTCGACGGCGGCGGA
>JBKJTK010000115.1:0-7195 GCA_046590875.1 Chiayiivirga sp. | reverse complement strand
GCTGGGCGATGGCGGCTTCCCGTGCGGCGGCATCATTCGCGGCAACGGCAGCGTCGTCAGCTGCTTCGAGCGCGGCGATCTGGGCATCGAGTTCCGCCAGCTCGGCGGCTTCACGCGCGGCGGCCACGGCTGCGGTCGTCAATGCACCGGCCGGCGCTGACGCTGCGGCGAAGGCGGCTTCGAAATCAACGTCGGCCACTTTGACATCGGCCGCTTCGGGCGCAGCAATCGCATCGGCTTCAACCACGCCGGCTTCAGACACGGCGGACGGCGCGGCTTCATAGGCTGCGATCATCGCTTCCAGCGCCGCAGCGTCGTCGGCCGCGGCAGGCGTTTCTGCGGCCAGCGCGGCGCCGGCGATTTCGTTGTCGTCAATCGTCGGCGCGATCGCCTCCACGGGCACCTCGACGCCGGCGAACACCAGCGGCTCCACCGCCCTGTCGTTACTGAGTTCCTGCGCTTCGAGTGCGAGTCCTTCGAGTTCAATGCCTTCGAAGTCGGGCCCTTCTTCATCAGCCGCTTCGAGGATCTCGAACTCGAGGGTGTCGGTGCCAACGTCAAGGTCGCCAAGCGCCAGCAATTCGGCCTCGAACGAGATCTCCTCTGCCGGTTCCAGCGCCTCGGTTTCGCGCACCGGCACAGACAGCACGGGGGCCGGCGATTCGGCTGTGATATCGGCCGTCGGTTCCGCGGCACGCACGCTGTCGATGTGGCTTTCGTCGAAAACCGTTTCGGGCGTCGCCGTTTCGACGAATGCGTCGCGCGACGGGGATTCCGGAATGCCGAACGCCGCATCGATCTCGTCGACCCGCAGTGACGCGGCGTCGAACTCCACGAGCAGGTCGGCGGCTGGTTCCGCGAGTTCGGGTTCCTTGATCGCCGGCTCTTCCAAAACGCTGTTTTCGAAGGCGAAGTCCTCGGACGAAGTCTCGTCGAGCACGAGTTCGTCCGGGGTGACGCTCGGTTCGGCGGCCTTGCCGGTGTCGATTGCCAGCGGCTCTAGTGCGGTTTCGAGAGTCGCGTCCGCCTCCGGCCAGTCGAACACACTTACCGCTTCGTCGGCACCGACCGGCGCCGCCTCTGGCGTTGCCGGCGCTTCGATGGCTACGAACTCGAGAGGCGTCTCGACTGCAGCCGGTGCAACAGGGGCGAGGTCGAATACCGGTTCGTTGTCGAACCCGGGCAGCTCCGAGGCGAAGCTCGGGAAGCTCTCTTCCGCGCGCGTTTCAGTGCTGTCCACGAACGGCGCGCTGGCCGCGGCGATTTCGGTTTCGGCTGCAACGTCGTCCAGCACTTGCGGCGGAGCCAGCGGCGGCGCGATCGAGACCGCCTCGGTCAATGCGGCTTCGTTCTCGTCGACCTCCAGATGCAAGGGCATCGAGGGTCCCACGGGCTCCGGCAACGCGTCGCGCTCGGCGAGGATGCGCGCCGTGAGCTCTCCCAGATCGGATAGCCGCGGGCGGGGTGCTTCGAGTTCGAGCATCAACACCCGCACGGCCTCGGCGGCATCGCCGATGGCGGCCAAGCCCGTGGCGCTGGGCGTCGCACTCTGTGCCAGCAGGCGCTTGATATAGCCTTCGAGCGGACCGACGACTTCGGTGATGATCGGCACATCGGTCATCGCGAACGCGCCGTTCATCGTGTGCACCGCGCGCAGCAGCGCATCGGTGGCCGGCCTCGGCGAGGCGTTGGCCGCGTCGAGATACACGTGCATCGTGTCCAGATGACCCGCGACTTCGGTCTTGAGTATGTCGAACAGCACCGGATCGATCGACGCCAGCATGTGTCCAGCGTCGGCATCCATCGCAAGACCGTCTTCGACGGCCAATTCGGGCTCGACGATCGGGGCTTCCTCGGCCACCGCGATCGGCAGTTCGACCGGCTCCGCGGCCGCAGTCGGAACCGGATCCGGCACGCCGATGGCAA
Organism: Chiayiivirga sp.; assembly: GCA_046590875.1. GTDB lineage: Bacteria > Pseudomonadota > Gammaproteobacteria > Xanthomonadales > Xanthomonadaceae > JALCLA01. The sequence continues at coordinate 5,269 of JBKJTK010000115.1, read as the reverse complement.
CCGGCTCGTACCACGCCTGCTCGCCCGCCGTCAGGCGTTCCGCCACCGCCTTGATGCCTTCGATATCGGCACGCACGCCGCCCTCGCCGCGCAACGCGGCGAGCAATTGCGGCAGCACCTCGTAGGCGTGTCCGATGATCGCCTGTACCGCCGTCGTTGGCTGGATCGATTTGTCCAGCACCCGATTCAGCATGTTCTCGATCTTCCAGCTGAACTCGCCCAGGGTGAGCGCGCCCACCAGACGACCGCTACCCTTGAGGGTATGGAAAACGCGGCGAATCGGCTTGAGCAGGTCGACCTGCTGCGGATCGTTCTTCCAGCTCGGAAGCAGTTCACCAAGATTGGTGATTTCCTCCTGCACTTCCTCGATGAAGACTTCGCGGATTTCCTCGTCGATTTCGTCCGACGCGCCTTCGAAGCCACTCAGCAAGATGCCGGCGCCGGCAGCCTGCGCGAGGGCGGGCGCAGGCGCTGACGTCGGCGCCGTGATCTCGGCCGCCGCGACCGGCGTCGCGGGAGCCTCGGACACGGGTGCCGGTTCGTACACCGGCTCCACTCTCGCGACGGGTGGCGCCTCAACGGTTGCCGCCGGGACCGGTACGAGCACAACCTCTGCGTCGGGCACCGGCCAATAGCCGAGCGTCTCCAGGCTGTTGCGGGTCACTTCAAGAATCTTGTCGCGACCGGCGCGATGCTCGCGCACGGCTTCGAGGTAGTACTCCAGACTGGCCAAGGCGTCGGCCAGCGTATCCATCTGCTGCCCGTTCGGCACCCGCTTGCGTGCCAGCAATTCGGTTTCGGTGAAGCGACGGATCGCAAGCAGGTACTGCGGCGGATCGGTCAGTTCCAGGATGCGCATCGCGCCGGAAACTTCCTCCAGCAGGCGCGGTACATCCTGCAACTGGGCGTGATCCCAATTGGATTCGACGAATGCGACGAAGCACTGCTTGGCCTGCGCGAAGTTCGCCTGCGCTTCCTTGACCAGCGCCTCCAACACCTTGCGTCCCTCGGCTTGAGGCAGTGCACGACCACCGCTCTCGACTTCTGCAGCGCCGCCGCCCAGATGCTGTACCTGATCGTCAAGCGAGGCCTCGACGTAGAGCAGCGCGCCGGCGATATCGAGCAGCGTCGCCTCGTCGGAGACACGCGCGCCGGTCGCGACCTGGTGCACGGCGGTGCGTTGTTCCTGCACCACGCGTCGCGCGACGCCCAGTCCGAGCATGCCAAGCGTGTCGGACACACGATCCAGCACCTCGACCTGAGAGGCCAGTCCTTCCGGCGAGGCGCTCTCGGTACGCAAGTGAAAGTCGAGCGCGTCCTTGACGCGCATCAGGTCTTCCTTGATCGCCACCGACACGGTGTCGATCAAGGCGCGGTTGTGGCCGCTCATGCTGCCGCGCGCGTGCGCGATCTCGGCTTCCGTGGGCAGCAGCGACTCCAGCCGGAAAATCTGTCGCAACTCGCCGATGCGGCCGTGCTCGGTGGGTGCATGCGCGACGAAATACAGCAGGTTGCGGGTCAGCTCGCGCGGCGGATCGACGCGGAAACTGTTTTCGCCCGCATCGGCCAGGCGTTTGATCTCGCGTTCGACCTTGCCGATCGTCTGGCGCAATTGCGGGCTGGGCTCGAAAGCCTTGGCGCGCAGCGCCTCCATCACGCCGGCCGCGACCCAGAACAACCGCCGCGCTTCTTCCTGCGCGACGATCGCGACCAGCTTGTCGCAGACCTGCGCGATGCGCGAAACGTTGGCGTCCACGTCGGCGTTGCGGAACCAGTTCAGCAAGGCGAGCTGGAACTGACCGCGCAATTGTTCGGCGAACTGACGCAATTCCTGTTCGGGCAAGGACGCCAGTGGACCTTTCGCCGAGAGCGGCAACGGGCGAGTCAGGTCCGGGGTGAACAGCACGATCTCCGACAGACTCTTCTCACCGCGCGCACCGCGCAGATCGTTGAGCAGCGGCAACAGGACAATCGGAATGTCCTTGTGGCCGGTCTGCAGGCGTTCGAGATAATCGGGCAGCTGCACGATGCCGCGCATCAACACGCCGTAGGCTTCGTCGCGATCCTTGACGTCGTTTTCCAGCAGCGCGCTGGCGAGGTGTTCCATTTCCTCGGTCACCATCGCCGCGCCATACAGCTCCACCATGCGCAGCGTTCCCTGCACCTGATGCAGGTACGTCGCGCAGAAGCGCATCTGGCTGGCGTCAGTCGGATCCTCGACGTATGCCTCCAGCGCGTGACGCGCCTGCTTGAGCGTTTCGTCGAGCTCGGCCTTGACCCAGGTCAGGGTTGTGAAGTCGATGTCGTCTTGCAGCCTCATGCCGGTGTCAGCCTCATGCCGGTGACTCTTTTGGATTGCGGAGGTACGCCAGGGTCTGGCGTCCACCGGTGCGGGCGAGCTGCGGATGGTTCCAACCGGTGACTTCACCCGGGCCGAGCACAAGCAGGCCATTGGGTCGGAGCAGACGAGCGAGGCCGTCGAGCAACTCGCCGCGTCGTTCGCGCGCGAAGTAGATCAACACGTTCTGACAGAAGATGAGATCGAGTCGGCGCAGCGGTGCACGTGAGGCGTGCAGCAGGTTGACGCAGGCGAAACCGACGCGTTTGCGCAGGCGTTCGCTGACGCGGAATTGGTCCGGCGCGGCGGGTTCGATCGCATGCTCGCGATACGCCTGCGGAATCTCGTCGAGCCTGCTCAACGGATAGGTAGCGTGGCGCGCCGCCGCCAGCGCCGGCTGGCTCACATCGGTGGCGGTGACGCCGAAGCGACGCTGCGGTATCACCTGAGACAGTGCGGCATCCAACAGCATCGCCAGGGTATAGGCCTCTTCACCCGTCGAGCAGCCGACCGAGAGTGCGTGCAGGGTCTGATCATCCGGCGCGCTCGCCAGCCACTGCGGCAACCATTGGTCGCGGATCAGGGCGAGCGAAGGCGGATGGCGGAAGAAATGAGTTTCGTGCACGGTCAAATGGTCGACCAACGCGGCCCACTCCATCTGTCCGCGCGCGCCGTCGAGCAACTCGTCGTAGTAAAGCTGAAATTCCGTGTGGCCGGTTTCGCGCATGCGACGACGCAATCCTGTAACCAGGAATGGCTTGCGCTCGGGTGGCACGGTGACGCCCGTGCGTGCCTCGAGCAGCCGCACCCAACGCTCGAACTCGACGTCATCCATCTGCGGATGCGCCGTCGACTGCTTTACCTGGCTTGCTGCCATCACCATGCCGCTTGCGCGCTCCTCTGCCCCTGTTGCAGATCAGCCCCGATGGAACCCGGATTCAGCCCGGCAACTTGAAGTCGGCGACCGAGCGCCGGAGGTCGGCAGCAAGTTGCGCCAGATTTCCGATCGATTCCGCAGTCTGGCTGGCGCCGACCGAGGTCTGCGTGGTGATTTCCTGAATCACGTTCATCGTGGCCGAGATGTTGGTCGCAGCGGCCGACTGCTGGCGTGCGGCCTCGGAGATGTTCTGAATCAAATCCGCGAGGTCATTCGACACCTTCTCGATCTCACCCAGCGCCAAACCGGCGTCTTCGGCAAGACGGGCACCGGCCACCACTTCCGCCGTGGTCTGTTCCATCGAACTCACCGCTTCGTTGGTGTCGGACTGAATCGTCTGCACCAGGGTTTCGATTCGCTTCGTGGCGTTCGATGCGCGTTCTGCCAGTCGCTGCACTTCGTCGGCCACGACCGCGAATCCGCGGCCTGCTTCACCGGCGGAGGCGGCCTGAATAGCGGCGTTCAGCGCCAGGATGTTCGTCTGCTCGGCGATGTCGTTGATCAGTTCCACGATCGAGCCGATTTCCTGCGAGCTCTCGCCCAGTCGCTTGATGCGTTTGGAGGTTTCCTGAATCTGGTCGCGGATCGAGTCCATTCCCTGGATTGTCTGGCGCACCACTTCCGCGCCCTTGGCGGCCATCTGCACCGAGCGCTGCGCCACGTCGGCCGATTCGGCCGAGTTCTTCGACACCTCGTCGATCGAAACCGCAATCTCGTTGATCGCGGCCGACGCCGAGGTGATCTGTTGCGCCTGATGCTCGGCGGCCTCGGCCAGATGCAGCGCGGTGGACTGCGTTTCCTGCGCCGCGGCGGCGACTTGTACGGCGGTCTCGTTGATCGTGGTAACGAGGGATCGCAACGCCTCGACCGCGAAGTTGATCGAGTCCGCGATTGCACCGGTGATGTCTTCGGTAACGGTCGCCTTGACGGTGAGGTCGCCTTCGGCCAGCGACCCCATTTCATCCAGCAGTCGCAGAATGGCTTCCTGGTTGCGCTGATTCAATTCCTGGGTGACGGCGAAGCGCTTGGACTGGTCGCGATACAGGGTGAACAGCAGGCCGACGATGCCAAGCAGGGCCGCGGCCGCAGCCGCGGCGCCGATCCACACGTTCGGGAACGGGCGTTTAGTCGGCAGGTTGTCGTAGGCCGCGCTCAGGCTCTGCGCATCGGCCAGCAAATCGGCGGAGCGGCGCAAAATCTCGTCCGAGGCTTCCTTGATCTCCAGCAACTGGGTGGAGGCGTCGAGGATCGATTCCACGTCCTGCTGCACTCCGGCGTACTGCTCGGAAATCTGCTCCAGCGTGGTGCGGGCGGAACCGCTGGCGACGCGCGCGATGCCCTGCTCCGGACTGCCGTTCTGCAAGCCGGTGAGCACCTGGCCGAACATGCTGGCGTCGCGCGAGAAGCGGTCCGCGGCCGAAACTGCGCCGGCGCCGCCCTGCAGGATTTCGGTCACGTGGCGGAGCATGCGGTCGGCGAGCACGACCTGGCGATTGGCGGTGTAGATCTGCGAACTGGTGGCGTTGTTCTCACCCATCGAGCGCACGACTTCGTCCATCTGCGCCTGCAACTGCGGCACCGTGGCGGAGAACGCGCTGGCGGTTTCGCCCAGACCCAGCACCAGTTCCTTGTTGTCGATGATGTTCTGGGCATTGGAGGCGATCGGACCCCAGGTGTCCACGAGTTTCTTGAGTGGATCGGCAATACCGGAGACGTTCTCATAGGCAGGGATGCCGCTGAACTGTCCGAGTTCGTCGGCCGGCACCTTGCCATTGGCAGCAGCGCTACCCTGCCGCAGCACGTCCAGGTTTACCTGGATGCGGTCGCGCGTAGCGAGCAGCTCGTCGAACGCCTCCAGACCACCGGCGGCGGCGGATTGGGCGTGGGTTGCGATCTTCTGCGACAGCACCTGCACCTCGGTCAATCGGGCACGGGCCCGGTTTTCCTGCTCGCCGTATCGCGCCGAGAAATAGAAGTTGGCACCCAAGGCCAAC
>JBKJTK010000180.1:0-2947 GCA_046590875.1 Chiayiivirga sp. | reverse complement strand
GGACACCCGCACGCCGATGCGCGTGGCGATCGCGACCGTGGTCGCCAACATCGTCTTCACCGTCGCCATCGTGATGCCCATGTGGCGCGCCGGTTTCGCCCAGGCGCATTTGGGCATTGCTCTGGCCACCGCACTGGCCGGCATCGTCAATGCGGGCTTGCTGACGTGGGCGCTGCGGCGGCGAAACGTCTATCAACCGCGGGCCGGCTGGAGCGTTTTTGCGCTGCGACTGCTATTTGCTTCCGTTTCCCTCGCCGCGGTGGTGCTGGCGTTACGCTGGCAGATCGGCGATTGGACCGCGTTGGCCACGATGCAGCGATTGATTGCTCTGGCGGGTGTCATCGCGGCCGGTGCGCTGACCTATGCCGCGGCGCTGCTGCTTGCCGGCTGGCGCCCACGGATGCTGCGCGAACACGGCTGATCGCATTGTGCGGTGCAGCGTAGCGGCTATACTCCGGCGGATGACCCGGTTGTTTCGTGATGTCGAGGGCGCGGTTCTCTGCCCGCGCGGAAGCGTGGTCTGCATCGGCGCCTTTGACGGCCTGCATCTCGGCCATCGGGCGTTGGTCGGACGCGCGCTGGAGCGCGCGCGCGAATGTGGCCTGGAGGCCGTCGCGCTGAGCTTCGAGCCCTTGCCGCGCGAGTTTTTCAGCACGGGCGCCCTGCCGCCACGGTTGCTGCTGCCGCGCGCCAAGTTTGAAGGCTTGCGCGACCTGGGCATGGACCAGGTGGGCCTGCTGCGCTTTGGCCCTCGTTTGGCCACGATGGCGGCGAATGAATTCGTCGAACGCGTGCTGGTGCAGCGGCTCGGCGCGCGCGAGGTGTGGGTCGGGCCGGAATTCCGCTTCGGTCGCAGCCGCGGTGGCGATCTGGCGCTGTTGCAGTTGATGGGCGCGACGCGCGGTTTCGGCGCGCAGGCGATCGACGCGGTGATGGCTGGCGAGGAACGGGTGTCGAGTTCGCGCATCCGTGCCGCGCTGGTTGCCGGTGATCTCGCCACCGCCGCGGCGCAGCTCGGGCGTGCTTATGCGATCAGCGGCCGGGTGGTGCGGGGGCGTCAACTCGGACGCAAGCTCGGCTATCCGACCGCGAACCTGCGCCTCGCTGGCAAGGCGCCGGCGCTGAGCGGTATCTACGCGAGCTGGGTGCACGGGATTGGCGCGCAGCGGCGAGCCAGTGTTTCAAGTCTCGGTACCCGGCCAACGGTGTTGGGTACCGAGCCTTTGCTCGAGGCGCATCTGTTCGACTTCGACGACGATCTGTACGGGCGCCGTATCGAGGTCGAATTCGTCGCCAAGCTGCGCGACGAGGAGAAGTTCGCCGACCTCGGCGCGCTCGTGGCCCAGATGCATCGCGACGCCGCGCAAGCGCGGGAAATCCTGGCAAAGAGCCTTTCATCCAACGTCAAAACGCAACACGGAGCCGCCGCGTGAGTCGCGACTACAAACATACGATCTTCCTGCCAGCAACGGATTTCCCGATGCGTGGCGATCTGCCCAAGCGCGAACCGGAAACGTTGCAACGCTGGGAGCAGAACAACCTGTATGCGCGCATCCGCGAGCGCGCCGCCGGACGGCCGCCGTTCGTCCTGCACGATGGTCCGCCGTATGCGAACGGCACGATCCATCTCGGTCATGCGGTCAACAAGATCCTGAAGGACGTGGTGGTGAAGTCGCGCCTGATGGCCGGCTTCGATGCGCCTTACATTCCCGGCTGGGACTGCCACGGCCTGCCGATCGAGCACGCGGTGGAGAAGAAGCACGGCAAGGTCGGCACCAAGCTCGACGCCGCCGCGTTTCGCGCCCAGTGCCGCAGCTATGCCACCGAACAGATCGACCTGCAGCGCCGCGACTTCAAGCGCCTGGGGGTGCTCGGCGATTGGGAAAATCCTTATCGCACGATGGATTTCCGTTTCGAAGCCGACACGGTGCGCTCGCTGGCGAAGATCGTTGCCAATGGCCATCTCGCGCGCGGCGCCAAACCGGTTCACTGGTGTTTCGATTGCAGCTCGGCGCTGGCCGAGGCCGAGATCGAGTATGCCGACAAGGTGTCGCCGGCGATCGATGTCGCTTACGACGCGCTCGATCCGGGAGTCCTCGCTTCGAAATTCGGTGTGACGCTGAGCGACGATGCCATTGTCGCCGTGCCGATCTGGACCACCACACCGTGGACGCTGCCGGCGAGCGTTGCAGTCACGCTGGGGCCGGAGCTGGACTACGTGCTGGTCGAAGGTCCAGCGCGCGCCGGACGGCGCGTATTGCTGGTGCTGGCCGAAGGCCTTGTGAGTCCGGCGCTGTCGCGTTACGGCGTTGCCGATGAGGTCGTGCTCGGCCAGGCCAAGGGTGCGGCAATGGAACTCGCGTTGCTGCAGCATCCGTTTTATGAGCGTGAAATTCCGATCCTCCTCGGCGACCACGTCTCGGCCGAAGACGGCACCGGCGCCGTGCACACCGCGCCCGGTCACGGCCAGGAGGATTACGCGGTCGGTCTGAAGTACGGGTTGATCGAGAAATTCACTGCGGCCGAACTCAATCCACTCGGCGGCAACGGCGTTTATTTGCCGGGCACGCCGATCTTCGCCGGCCAGTATCTCTGGAAAGCAAATGACACCGTCGTCGAACTCCTGCGCGAACGCGGTGTGCTGCTGGCGTCCGCGACCTTGCAGCACAGCTATCCGCATTGCTGGCGGCATCGCACGCCGGTGGCGTTCCGCGCCACACCGCAATGGTTCATTTCGATGGAACAGGCCGGTTTGCGCCGCGCCGCATTGGCAGCGATCGATACTGTTGACTGGTTTCCGGAATGGGGCAGGGCGCGCATCGCCGGCATGGTCGAAAGCCGGCCGGACTGGTGCATCAGCCGCCAGCGCACCTGGGGCGTGCCGATCGCGTTGTTCGCGCACAAGGCCAGCGGCGAACCGCATCCGCGTTCGGTCGAACTGATGGAG
>JBKJTK010000356.1:0-6681 GCA_046590875.1 Chiayiivirga sp. | reverse complement strand
CGCACCGCCTCGCCGGTCGTTGCGTCGCCCACCATGCCGCTCAGATGAAGTCGCCCGCCGCGCTCGACTGCGTAACCCGCGATCGGCACCTGGCAACTGCCATGCAAGCGCCGGTTCATGGCGCGCTCGGCCTCGACGCAGCGTCGCGTCGGTGCATGTTCGAGCACCCGCACCCATTGACTGGTCACCAGATCACCGGCGCGGCATTCCACTGCGATTGCGCCCTGCGCCACCGCTGGCAACCAGTCCGGTTCGATCAGGCGCGCACGAATGCGGGAATCAAAACCCAGCCGCTGCAAGCCGGCACAGGCGAGGATGATCGCGTCGTACTCGCCCGCATCGAGTTTCGCCAATCGTGTGTTGACATTGCCGCGCAAGTCGACGAGTTGCAGGTCCGGTCGCCGCGCACGCAACTGCGCCTGGCGTCGCAACGACGAAGTGCCGACGCGCGCACCCGCCGGCAACGTTTCCACGCCCTCGAAGCGAAGGCTCACGAACGCATCGAAAGGATCGGCGCGCTCCAACACCGCGGGCAAAACGAACGGCCCGTCGAGCTCCATCGGCACGTCCTTGAGCGAGTGAACCGCGCAATCGGCCTCTCCGCCCAACATCGCGTCTTCAAGCTCCTTCAGAAACAGCCCCTTCCCGCCGACCGTGGCGAGCGAGCGATCCAGGATCTCGTCACCGCGCGTCGACAATGGCACCAGCTCGATTTCCAGTTCCGGATGCGCGGTGCGTAGCAGCGCGGCGACGTGCTCCGTCTGCCAGAGCGCGAGCGCGCTCTTGCGGGTGGCAATGCGAAGTCGCATCAGCGCGTGGCGTTCAAAGCAGGCGCACGCGCTGGCGCAACTGCGGCAGGCAACGGCGGCTGACTTCCAGGGGTTCGGCCACGTGGCGCAGCTTCACATGCACGTGCCCGTCCGGGTCGCGCTTGAGTTCCTGCAATTCGTCGTGGGCCACCAGGCAGTTACGATGGATGCGCAGGAAGCGGTCGCCGAACTCGAGCTCCAGGGCTTTCAAGGAGTCTTCGATCAGGTCCTCGCCGCGAGCGTGATGCACGACGACGTATTTTTCATCGGCTTGCAGGTAGTGGATGTCGTCGATCGGGATCAGCCGCAGGCTACCGCGCAGACGGGCGCACAGGTGGGTGCGCTTGAGGGCCTGCGGCAGGGACTGCGTCATCGCGCCCTCGCCGATGTAGCGGCGCACGCGGTCCAGCGCTTCGGCCAAGCGCTCGGGCCGGATCGGTTTCACCAGATAGTCGACCGCGCGCGCGTCGAACGCGGCCAGCGCGTGTTCGTCGTAGGCGGTGCAGAACACCACCGCCGGCGGGGCGGCGAACGTGCTGAGATGACGCGCGGCTTCGAGTCCGTCGAGTACGGGCATCGCGATATCCAGCAGCACTACGTCGGGCGCGAGCGCGTCGGCCATCTCGATGGCTTCACGCCCGTTCGCGGCCTCGCCGATGACCTCGAAGCCGCCCAGTTCCGCGAGCAAATCGCGCAGGCGCTGGCGCGCCAACGGTTCGTCGTCCGCAACAAGGACTCGCATAGCGCGGTCAGATCAGGGGCAACCACAACATGACGGCATAATAGCCGTCGCGGTAGTCGGTCGTCATCCGCGCCCGCGGACCGAACGCATGCGCCAGACGCTGCGCAATGCTGTCCTGGGCGTGGCTATTGCCGGCCCCGTCGCGCTCGCGCGGCGGCGGACAGGGATTGCGGATCTCGATTCGCACTCCGCCCGCGTCACGCCGCGCAGCAAGCGCGATCCCGCCGCCCTCCGCCAGTTGCGAGACGCCGTGGATTACCGCGTTTTCCACCAGCGGCTGAAGGATCAGGCGTGGCATGGGCAAGTCGCGTGGCAAGTCGTCAGAAAGCGTGAATTCGACCTGCAACCGCTGGCCAAGGCGCAGCTTCTCGATCGCCAGATAGCGCTCGGCCAGCACCAGCTCCTCTCCCAGGCTCGACTCGCCCTGGCCGGCGCCGAGCGCGGCGCGGAACAGGTCCGCCAAATCCATCACCGCACGCTCGGCGGTCACCGGATCGTGACGGACCAGGCTTGCGATCGTGTTCATGCTGTTGAAGAGAAAATGCGGTTTGATGCGGGCCTGCAAGGCCCGGACTTCGGCTTGAGCATGCGCACGTACCTGCGCGTCCCACTGTTCCTGCATGTAGAAGTAACGCAACACCGCGGCACTCAACAGGCCCGCGATCGCCGTGATGCCGAGCGCGAAACGCAGTCGATACGGCGCCGGCAGGCTGTAGCCGGTGCCGAGCGCGGAATCAAGTTCGTGCACCAACAGACTGCCGAGGAAGGCCACCGCCATCGGCAGGCACCACGCGCCCAGTGCACCGACGCGCAATGGCAGGCGCTGCAAGGGCGCGCGCAGCTTGCACAACAACACCGTGCTCACCATCGCCAACCATTGTGCGAACAGGCTGGCCGCAAGTAGGCGCTCGCCGGTCCATTCGTCGTCGGGCGCCGGCGCGAACGCGATCACCAGTACCGCCAGTTCGGCTGCGAGCAGAACCGAAAACAGGGTCGGTAGTCGGCAGAAATCCGGCATCCAGGTGCGGGGATTGGAATCGGCCACGACGAGACGGACGATCAATCCGCGTTGGCCATCAGGCGTGCGCCTAGCCAGCGCGCCAGATCGGAGATCTCCTCGGCGCAGACCGAATGCGGCATGGCATAGCTGTGCCAGTCGACGCGGTAGCCCAACTGCTCCAGATGGCCGCGGCTCATCTGCCCCAGCGCATGACCGACGACCGGATCGAGGTTGCCGTGCGCCATGAAGACCGGCACTGCGCGATTCGCCTCGCTGCGTTCGGCGGCGCTGGTCTCGGCGATCGGCAGGTAGGTCGAAAGCGCGACCACGCCGGCAAGCTTGCCTGGATACCGCAACGCCGCGGCGAGCGCGATCGCCCCGCCCTGCGAGAAACCGGCGATCACGATGCGTTCGCTCGGCACGCCGCGTGCATTCTCGCGCGCGATGAATTCATTCACGATCTCGATGGAGTCACGCACGCCGCGTTCGTCCTGGCGCTGCGCGATCTCCGAACCGAGGATGTCGTACCAGGCGCGCATGCGCACCCCGCCGTTGATCGTGACTGCACGGACCGGTGCATTCGGAAACACGAAACGCAGCGGCGGCCAGTCGTCTTCCACCAGTTCCGGCACGATGGGCTCGAAGTCGTGCCCGTCGGCGCCCAACCCGTGCAGCCAGATCACCGACCAGCGCGGGTTTGCACCTGTCTCGATTTCCACGGCGTCAAATTGCTTGGGCATGTCCATCGTCGTTCTATAGGAGTTCGCGCAATCTAGCAGGACGAGCACATGGGGCAATCAATTCATGCCCTCCTCCCCGCGGATGTGAGATCAGCGCCTCATCGGTACGTCAGCAGCGCCTCGTGTTCGCCCTCGAAATGCCCGTGCTCGTTGAGGCTGGCCACGCGCCATCCGTCGCGTCCGCCGCGCAGCTTGGTGATGCCGGCGTTGGCGAAGGTCCAGTTGAGCCGGAACGCGGCCTCGATATCCAGTCGCATCAGGCCCAGGCAAAGCGCGGTAATGGTGCCGCCGGAAGTGAACACCAGCGCGTTTTCGCCGCGCGGCATGTTCTCCACCACGTGCGCCAGCGCCGCCTCGCAACGGGCGCGGAAGGCCGGCCAGGGTTCGCGGTAGTCGGCATCGTGCTCTCCTCCGGTCCAGCGTGCGACCGCACGCTCGAACATCTGCTGGAAGGCGCGGTGCGCATCCGGGGCCGCGCGAAGTTCCGTCGCCATCAGGGCGTGATCGCGCCAGCGCGGCTCGCAGGCATCGATGACCGCTTCATGATCGAACTCGTTGAAACCTGCGTGGATGCACGGCGCAAGTTCGCGCGCGAGCGCCGCGAGGCAGGTCTGCGCGGTCTCGCGATGCCGTCGCATATCACCGGCGAAGACCTGCACGGCCGCCGCCGGGAGCAGACGCTGCGCCAGGTGTTCGCCCAGCACGCGCGCCTGCTCGAAACCAATGGGCGAGAGCGCGTCGTAGTTTTCCGCTCCGAACGAGGCCTGTCCGTGACGGATGAGATAAATGGTGCTCATCGAACCGTGCTCATGTCCGCGCCGCGCGCAGCAGTTTGCGACAACGCCAGTCGAAGTAGTGCACCAGCAGCCAGAAGCGCTTGAACGCGGGGTTGCGGGTCTGGCCGTGGTGATAGCGGTAGTAGATCTGCTGGATGATCGCAGCGAGTCGGAACAGGCCGAAGACCTCGTAGAAGGTCCAGTTCGACGTGCTCAAGCCACTGCGCTGCAAGTAATACTCGACCACCTCGCGCCGCGTAAGCATGCCCGGCAGGTGCGAGGGCTGGCGTCGCGTGCTGCGCATGAGGAATCCGTCGTCGGATTGCACCCAATAGGCCAGCGCGCTGCCGAGATCCATCAGCGGATCGCCGAGCGTGGCCATCTCCCAGTCCAGCACGCCGATCACGCGGGTGGGATCGGTCGCATCCAGCACCACGTTGTCGAAACGCCAGTCGTTGTGGATCACGCAGGTCTTCACGTCGTCAGGCGCGTTCGCGCGCAGCCAGTCGCGCACGCGATGGAATCCCGGCACGTTCCAGGTCTTGGCTTTCTGGTAGCGGTCCGACCAGCCCTCGACCTGCCGTTTCGCATAGCCGGCGCCCTTGCCGAGCGACTCCAGTCCCGCCGCAACATAGTCGACCCGATGCAGTTCGATCAGCTTGTCGATGACATTCGTGCACAGCGTCCGCGTCTGCGCCGGATCGAGTTTTACGCCACGCGGAAGATTGGCGCGCGCGATCAAACCATCGATGCGTTCCATCACGTAGAAGTCGCTGCCGATCACGCCCGCATCGCGACAGAGTGCGACCATCGTCGGGACGGCCGGATAGTGCGGCTTGAGCGCGGCCTGCACGGTGTACTCGCGTCCCATGTCGTGCGCCGACTTGGCCTTGGTACCGGCCGGCGGGCGACGCAGGATCAGATCGCGATGCGGGTACTTCAATCGGTAGGTCCAGTTCGACGCGCCGCCGCTGAACTGCGTCACCTCCGCCGTGCCTTCGAGTTCGACGCCCTGCGCGCGCAGCCATGCTTCAACTGCGGCAAGATCGAGTTCCTCGCCGCTGCGCACCGCGCCGCCGCGATCGGTGGCCACTTTTAACGCTTCCGTCATGCCTTCAGCCCGCGCTTGCCCAACTCGATGCGCGCGATCAGGCTCTTGTGCACTTCGTCCGGGCCATCCGCGAGCCGCAGGCTGCGCGCCTGCGCGAAGAAACCCGGCAGCGGCGTCTCGCGCGAAACTCCCGCGCCGCCGTGGATCTGGATTGCAAAATCGACCACCTGTTGCAGCACGTTGGGTGCTACGACCTTGATCGCGGAAATCTCCGTCATCGCGGCCAATGCGCCGCCTTGATCGATCTTCCACGCAGCATAGAGCGTGAGCAAACGGGCCTGATCGATCGCGATGCGGGCGTCCGCCACGCGCTCGCGATTGCCGCCCAGATCGATCAGCGATTTTCCGAACGCGGTGCGCGAGGTACCGCGCGTGATGGCGAGATCGAGCGCCGCTTCGGCCGCACCGACGCAACGCATGCAGTGGTGGATGCGACCCGGCCCGAGCCGGCCCTGCGCGATCTCGAAGCCCATGCCCGGTCCCTTGATCACGTGATCGACCGGCACCCGCACCTCGGTGAAATGTACTTCGCCATGTCCATGCGGCTCGTCGAAGTCGCCGAACACCGGCAGCATGCGTTTGATTTCCACGCCGGGCGCATCCAGCGGCACCAGCACCATCGAATGCTGCTGGTGACGGCTTTTCTCGGTATCGGCGGTGCGGCCCATGAAGATTGCGATCTTCGCGCGCGGGTCGCCGATGCCGCTCGACCACCATTTCTTGCCGTTGAGCACGATCTCGTCGCCGGCGAAGCTCGCGGTCGCTTGCATATTAGTGGCGTCAGACGAGGCGACGTCGGGTTCGGTCATGCAGAAAACAGATCGGATTTCTCCAGCAAGCAATGGCGTTAGCCAGCGCGCTTGCTGCATCGGACTGCCGTACTTCCACAGCACTTCCATGTTGCCGCTGTCGGGCGCGTTGCAGTTGAAGATTTCCGGCGCCATGAAGCTGTGCCCGGTGGCTTCGGCAATGGGCGCGTATTCCAGCGTACTCAGTCCCGCGCCGAGTTCGGGGTCGGGCAGGAACAGATTCCACAGCCCTTCTGCCCGTGCCTGCGTCTTGAGCGCCTCCATCAAGGGAGGAATCCGCCACTGCCGCCAGTCGCCGCCATGGTGTTGCGCGTGGATCGCGGCCCAGTAATTCGCTTCGACCGGCCGAATCCGGGTGCGGATGAAATGCTTGACGCGCTCCAGCAGCTCGGCGCTGCGTTCGCTGGGCTCGAAATTCATGGCGGCGCTCCGGGAGGTAGGCCGCATGCTAGCAGGCGCCCGGACGTCATCGCAGGGCTCGTTGCCGCTGGTTCAACGCGGTCGCTGGCGCCATTCTTCCCGCGTCTGCGCCCAGATGTCGCAGGGTGCGGTGTCGTGCGGCGGCGGCATCCTTCCTGGTCCGCGCAGGCGCGAGCCGAGCCGCTGCGCAACGCGCTGCGAGGGCAGGTTCTGCGGGTCGATGCAGTGGATCACTTCACTCCAGCCCAGCACCTCGAACGCGTAATCGATCGCC
>JBKJTK010000330.1:0-3577 GCA_046590875.1 Chiayiivirga sp. | reverse complement strand
CGTTCGATACGCCGGAACAGAACGCGCTCTGCGAGACGCTCGCGTTTAACCCGTGGCATGCGCTACCTGAGCACCGGCCGCTCGGTATCACTAATCGCCTGCGCAAGGTGATCTACGATCGAATTAGCCAGGTCCGGCATGAAAGGAGTTTGTCGGACCCATCCACCCTTTCGCATTGAAGCGTTATGGGATTCAGTATGCATGACTCGTGTTGAGGGACCGAGTGCGTCGCGTCCAGTACAGCGAAGTCTTTCCGCTCCCCGTAGACCCGCACCAATTGGATCGGACTCTTGCCCTTGATCAATCCCTCTACATGCGACACCGCAAACTTTGGCGGAATCCGAAGCATCATCTGCACGTGATCCGGCATTAGGTAACCTTCCTCCAACCTGTCAGGCCACCAATAGGTGAGGGTGTCTCGCTTCGTACTAGGGATTGATGCACCGTAGTTCGGAATCGCATTTCTGGGAGGGTGCCAAATCGCACGCTGCGAGCAAACCAGTTGTATCCTGCCCCGTAGACTGCTTTGCCGCGCTGTGTTCCCAACGGAAACGGGGAGATGACCATGAAGCCGCTGCACCCTATCGTGGTGCACTTTCCGATCGCCTTGCTGCCGCTGTCGGTGGCCGCCGATCTGGTCGGATTCTTCGCGAACATCCCCTCGCTTAGCCAAACCGGGTGGTGGACGTTGCTCGGCGCAGCCGGGGGTGCCGTTGTGACCGTGGCCGCCGGTCTTTTCGACATGAGCCGAGCCACGCTGAGCGAGGAGGTGCACCATCGGGTGCACCGCCACATGTACATCGGGCTGGTGCTGCTGACGATCATCATCGGCCTGACGATCTGGCGTGGAATGATCTTCGCCAACGGCTGGGTCGTCCCGATGCTTTATCTGGATCTCGCTGTGTTGGCGGTCGCGCTCGTGGCCTTGCAAGGCTGGCTCGGCGGCGAGTTGGTCTACAGCGACGGTGTGTTTGTTCAGCAGGGAAATCAAAAGTTAGCGAAGGACAAAGCCGCTTCTGGTAAAACTCCGCCGGCCGCTGCCAAGACCAAAGCGAGCGGTCATCAGGGCCACTGACGTCGCGATCGCTCGGATTCGACGCGAGGCCTTCTTTTCTCTTCCGTCAAGTCAACTGGAGCAAATACAGCACGTAGCTTCGACCACGGTTCTCGACAGCGGCAATCCGCCGCGGCAATGCTAAGGAATCGCCGCATGTTGATCCAACCTTTCGACATCTTCGTCCACGTCTGGTTGGTCCTGGCCGTCCTCTCCGCCGGCTACGTCGCCTGGGATCAGTTCACCGGCAACCCCGAGCCCACCGTGATGAAGTGGGGCTTCGTGCTGGTCACGTTGTACATGGGGCCGATCGGCCTGCTGCTGTACGTGATGGCCGACAAGGAGCCACGACCCGGTGAGCACGAGGAGTTTATAAAGCCGTTGTGGAAGCAGGGCGTGGGATCGACCGTGCACTGCGTTGCTGGCGACGCCACCGGAATCATCGTGGCCGCGGTCGCCGTGGCTCTGATCGGACTTCCGATGTGGCTGGATCTGATCATCGAGTACGTCGCCGGCTTCCTCTTCGGCTGGTTGATCTTCCAAGCGCTGTTCATGCGCAAGATGATGGGTGGTAGCTATATGCACGCCCTGCGGCGAACCTTCCTGCCCGAGTGGATCTCCATGAACTGCATGATGGCGGGCATGGCGCCGGTCATGGTCGCGTTGATGATGGGCCGTGACATGCGCGCCATGTGGCCCGGCGAGCCGCTGTTCTGGATGGTGATGTCGCTGGGGGTGATCGCTGGCTTTGCGGTGACTTACCCAGTAAACGTCTGGATGGTCGCGCGGGGCATGAAGCATGGGCTGATGACCGAGCGCAACGGCGCGGCACACGACGCCAAGAAAAAGCCCGCCCAGACCGGCAAGTCAGCCAAGGCGACCGAAGAGGACGCAGCAGGGTCGGCAAGCGACGCGGGCGCGCCAGCGATGGACCACAAGGCGATGGGCCACGGCAGTGCGGCAATGGCGGCATCGTCGTCGGCCAGGAAGACCGCGGCGAAAGGCAACGCCGGCGAGCACGACGGGCAAAAAGAGAGCGAGGGTTCCGCAGGTGGTGGGGCGCCGATGCCATCGGATCTGACCCGTCCGCAGCTCGTTGCAGTCACCGCGTTTACCATGATCATGCTGCTGCTCGGCATGACCTTTCCGGCGGCGTTCTACAACCTCACGCTCAGCGCTCACGATGTCGGCGGCCTGATCATGCCGCCGGGCATGATCATGGACAACAACACGCCTGCCGCGGCGATGCTCGACATGTCCGCAATCGACCCGCGCGCTGTGACCCGGGAATACGACTTGAAGGCGCGCGGCGGCAGGGAACTTGCGCCGCGTCTGGAAGACGGCGTGAAGGTATTCGAGCTCGAGACCTCGGTCATCCGCTGGCAAATCCTGCCGAAAATCCACGTCACCGCCTACGCCTACAACGGCCAAGTTCCCGGACCCACGTTGCGCTTCAGCGAGGGCGATCGGGTGCGGATCAGCGTGACCAACCGGTTGCCAGAGACCACCACGACGCACTGGCACGGACTGATCCTGCCCAACGTCATGGACGGGCCGGCACGAGTCACCCAAGATCCAATCGAATACGGGGGCGTGTACCACTACGAATTCACGGCGGTGCAATCGGGTACGTACTTCTATCACTCGCACGATCATGTCGATCGCCAGCAAGCACTGGGCCTGTACGGCGCGTTGCTTATCGAGCCGCGAGAAACCGATCCGTCACTGATCGCCGACCACGAGTACACGATCCAATTGCAGGAATGGCTGTTGCGCGAGGGCATCACCTATCCGGCGATGCCCATGGAAGGCGGGATGCCCAACTACTTCACCATCAACGGGCGCGCCTATCCGTCAACCGACACGATCCACATGCAGGTCGGAGAGACGGTAAAGGTGCGTTTCATCGGGTCTAACAGTGGTTTTATCCACCCGATGCATATCCATGGCGGGCCATTCGAAGTCGTCGCCCGCGATGGCGAAACGCTACAGCCATCCGCACGATTCATGGCAGACACGCTCAACATCGGGCCCGGGCAGCGTTACGACGTGATCTGGAAAGCGCAAAAACCTGGCATGTGGATGATCCATTGCCACATCTCGCACCACACGACGAACAACAACACCGAAACCGACGGCGGTGGTGGATTGATGATGCATATCAAGGTCGCGGGCGACCCGCGAACCTGACCCCCATCGCCGCATTGACGAGGGGGTGCCCGGGGTATAAGCCTCGTCATTGTTCCGGGGAGCCGTAGCCGTCGATCGAGCCAAGGCGCGAAACCGGCCGCGGACTCATTCACGCCAGCGCGGTCTTCACCAATCCACTGTTCTCATCCCCGGCCCATTTCGTCGCCGCGTGACCGGCGACATCCTACAGACCGCACGTCAACGTCGATTGCTTACGTACAGGGCGCGCATCGATACGCCTTGCACGCCTGGCACGTCGTGCGCCACGTCGTGAGCGATGCTACGCGCTCGTGCATCCCGAACCGAGCCGCTCAAAGTTACGTGCCCACCACG
>JBKJTK010000271.1:0-2694 GCA_046590875.1 Chiayiivirga sp. | reverse complement strand
GAAGGAGTGCGGTAGTAGGTGGACCTGGACCCCGTTACCGTGCGCGGCCAGGCTCGCGAAGCTGTTGACGCCAGTAGTCCAACGTCGCCCGACTCAGCCCGTTGTACGTTCTTACCTGCCACCCCGGCCGAGCACCGCTGAACACTGCGTTAGTCTGCTGAGAACCTGTTGACGCTTGCTGAAAATTGACCAGGAAAGCGAGGTTCTGCGCGTTCAAAATTGACCAGGGTGTCCAACCTAACCTGTTTGGTGATTTCACCAACAGGAAGAAGAGGTGCACACCATGGCGATGTACGCGAAAGTTCGGAGACTGAAGATTCGGGACGGGCTGTCGATCTGCGAGATTGCACGACGGACGAGCCTGTCACGCAACACGATCAAGGCTTGGCTGCGCGAGGCCGATCGCGCCGAGATGAAATATCGACGCCCTGCGGGCGCGACCAAGCTCGATGCGCACGTCGACTGGTTGCGGCGCGCGCTGGAAGCCGATGCGCTGCGCCCGAAGAGTGATCGGCGCACGGTGCTGCGACTGCACGCGCAGTTGAAGGCTCAGGGATTCACGGGCAGCTACAGCCGGGTCACGTGGTTCATCCGGCGCTGGCGGTCAGAGGCTGGTTCGGTGACGGCGCGTTCGGCCTATGTGCCGCTGACGTTTGCGTGGGGCGAAGCCTTCCAGTTCGACTGGAGCGAAGAAGGTCTGTTCATCGGCGGCATCTGGCGCAGCAAGGTGCAACTCGCGCACATGAAGCTGTGCGCGAGCCGAGCGTTCTGGTTGGTGGCGTATCCGAGCCAGGGCCACGAGATGTTGTTCGATGCGCACACGCGGTGCCTGGCTGGCCTGGGAGGCGTGGCTCGGCGCGGGATCTACGACAACATGAAGACCGCCGTGGATCGCGTCCCCGGACGCGGCAAGGCGCGCATCGTGAACGCGCGGTTCTCGGCGATGGCCAGTCACTACCTGTTCGATCCGGACTTCTGCAACGTCGCAGCCGGCTGGGAGAAGGGTCGCGTCGAGAAGGGCGTGCTCGATGCCCGCCGTCGCATCTGGCAGGACGCGTTGGAACAACGCTTCGCCTCATACGCCGAGTTGAACGCATGGCTCGCGGTGCAGTGCCGATCCGCATGGCAAGCCCCGCATCCGGAGTATCCGGACATGACCATCGCCGAGGCCCACGAACACGAGCAACCGGAGTTGATGCCGATGCCGAGTGCGTTCGACGGCTATGTCGAATTGTCGGCACGGGTGTCGAGCACTTGCCTGATCACCGTGAGCCGCAACCGCTACTCGGTGCCGTGCGCGCTCGCCGGTCATCGCGTCAGCGTGCATCTGTATCCAGATCGCGTGGTGGTCGTGGCCGAGCAACAGGTTGTCGCCGAACACGGCCGCGCGCTGGATCGCGATCACACGATCTACGACTGGCGCCACTACGTGCCGCTGATCGAACGCAAGCCCGGCGCGTTGCGCAATGGCGCGCCGTTCGCCGATCTACCGCAGGCACTCAAGCGCCTGCAGCAGGCCCTGCTGCGCCGCGTCGGCGGCGACAGGATCATGGCGCAGGTGCTCGCTGCCGTGCCGCGGTTCGGGCTGGAAGCCGTGCTCGTCGCGATCGAACTGGTGCTCGAGTCGGGCCTGCCCAGCGGCGAGCATGTGCTCAACGTGCTCGCGCGTCTGCACGATGCGCCATCGCCACCGACGATCGAGACGCTGCTCACGCTGCACGAGGCACCGGCCGCCGATACCGAACGCTATGACACGCTGCGCACCGAGGTGGACCATGTCTGAGGTCATCACCGCGCTCAAGGCGCTGCGCCTGCACGGCATGGCCGCCGCCTACGCCGACTTGCTGCAAGACGGCAGTACCGGCCCGATCACTGCATCGCACTGGCTGATCGAGCTTCTGCTGGAGGCAGAGCACACCGATCGGGCGATGCGCTCGGTCCGCTACCAATTGAATGCCGCGCGCTTCCCGATCCATCGCGACCTGGCCGGGTTCGACTTTGCGCAATCCAAAGTCGACGCAGCCTTGATCGGCAAACTGGCGACACTGACGTTCACCGAGAAAACCGAGAATGCCGTGCTGATCGGCGGCACCGGCACCGGCAAGACGCATCTGGCGACCGCACTCGGTGTCGCCGGCATCACCCGCCACAGCAAGCGCGTGCGCTTCTACTCGACCATCGAACTGGTCAACACGCTGGAGGCCGAAAAAGCTGCCGGCAAAGCCGGGCGTCTCGCCAACCAGTTGCTGCATGTCGATCTCGTCATCCTCGACGAACTCGGCTATCTGCCGTTCTCACAAGCCGGCGGCGCACTGCTGTTCCATCTGTTGTCGAAGCTCTACGAACACACCAGCGTGATCATCACGACAAACCTGATGTTCGCCGAATGGGCCAGCGTGTTCGTTGACGCCAAGATGACCACGGCCTTGCTCGACCGGCTCACCCATCACTGCCACATCGTCGAGACCGGCAACGAGTCTTATCGCTTCCGCCACAGCACGAACACGGCCAAGGCGCGGATAAAATCCCGCGAGCAAGCGAAGAAGTCCGGCCGCACTGGCGAGGCCGCCGACGAACCGTTCTGATCCAGTTCAAGCGACTACACTCAACCCCGCCGGGAGGGACTTTCCCGGCATCCACCCCTGGTCAATTTTCAACGCACAGAGGTGGTCAGTTTTGGACGAGCGTCAACAC
>JBKJTK010000170.1:0-7571 GCA_046590875.1 Chiayiivirga sp. | reverse complement strand
GGGTCGGCGCGCGCGACGTGGTCGCCGGTGCGCTGAGCGCCGGCACGCTCAGCCAGTTCGTGCTCTACGCCTTGCTCGGCGCCGGATCAGTCGCGGCACTGACCGAGGTGTGGGCGGAACTGCAACGCGCAGCAGGCGGCATGGGACGCATCGCGGAACTGCTGCACGAAACCCCGAAGATTGCTGCGCCAGAGCAGCCCCGTTCGCTACCCAAGCGCGCGCGAGGCGAACTGCGCTTCGAGCACGTCGAATTCCGCTATAGCTCCCGTCCTGACACACCTGCACTGCAGGATTTCAATCTGCATGTGCGCCCGGGGGAAACCGTCGCCCTCGTCGGTCCCTCCGGCGCTGGCAAGAGCACCGTGCTGCAACTGCTGTTGCGATTCCACGACCCTGACCACGGTCGCATCACGCTCGACGGGCTGGACTTGCGTGAACTCGATCCACAAGAACTACGCACGCAGCTTGCCCTCGTCCCACAGGATCCGGTGCTGTTCGGCGCCGACGCCGCCGAGAACATCCGCTACGGCCGCCTCGATGCAAGCCAGGACGAGGTCATCGCCGCCGCGCGCAGCGCCGAAGCGCACGACTTCCTGTCCGTGCTGCCGCAAGGCTATGCCACCTATCTCGGCGAGCGTGGCGTGCGTCTCTCCGGCGGTCAGCAACAGCGCCTCGCGATCGCTCGGGCCGTGTTGAAGGATGCGCCCGTCCTGCTGCTCGACGAAGCCACCAGCGCGCTCGACGCGCAAAGCGAACGCGCGATCCAGCAAGCGCTCGAACGCCTGATGCAAAACCGCACCACCCTGGTGATCGCGCACCGCTTCGCGACCGTGCGCCGCGCTGACCGCATCGTGGTGCTGGATCAGGGCCGCATCGTGGCCGAAGGCTCGCACGAGCAGCTGATGGCGCAGGGCGGTCTGTACGCCGAACTGGCTCGGTTGCAGTTCCACGACTAGCAGCGGGCAGGACACGCGCTCGTAGCCGATGAATCGGCCATCCGGCGTTCTCGCCTTGGATAAAAGGTTCACCGTAGGTTGAAGTAGTGAACCGGATCACTCTTGCTACGTGCGAGTGGTGACTGCCATCGCAATTGGGTGGCATCAAGCTGCGTAACCTTGTGACATTATTTGACAACGACCGCTTTCAGCAACTTCACCGATTCGGTGGCAAGCATGAGTGAAACCGGCAACCCTGTTTCCCCTGGAGCCTTCGGCGCGACGCCGCAGCGCCCCAACGCGGCCCTGCTGCAGCGGGTACGGGAAGTTGCCGTCAGCGGCAGCGTGAGCCTGTTCAAGCGGGCGCTCGATGCGGCCGACGACTTGCTGTTCGGTTTCTCGGAAAAGTCGGAATCCGCGGCTGAGCGTGGCCATTTCATGGATGCGATGCGCAGCATCCGGGTCAAGCGCCCGGCGATGGAGCAGATTCTCCGCGAGCAGCTGTCGAACGGGTTCCTGGAATTCGCGCGCAGCCACGGACAGGGTGCGCTGTCGGCCAAGGAAATGGAGATCGAATCCGACAGCCTCTCGCTAGTCGAGGAACAGGACCTGGAAGAGGATCTGGCCGTCGCCGCCATGGCCGCCAAGGCCAATGTCCGTCACAACAGCGGGCTCTTTGCGCTGAACCAACGCCTGGCGGCGGTGATCGGCGCCAAGGAAGTGAGCGTCGAGACCAACCCGGTGGCGCCGCCCGGCGTGTGTCGCGCGCTGCGCATGGTGATCGCCCTGGTCGAGGCCGACATCACCGTCAAACTGGTTATCCTGAAATTGTTGGACCGCCACGTCGTGACCGATCTGGACCACGTCTACGACGAGACCAACCGGCTCCTGGCCGAGGCCGGTGTGCTGCCGCATATCAAGTATGTGCGCCCGGCGCGCGTCGCCGGCGAGGCGCCAGCACCGAAGCCGCACGCGGCGGGTGACGCAGCGGCGAGCGCTTCCACGGCAAATACCGGCACCCAGGCCCCGGCCGATGCGGCGACCAACGAAGTTGTAGCAGCTTTCGCCTCCCTGCTCGCCAGCCGGCGTCAACAAGCACCCGGAGGCGAAGTGCGCCGTGCCTCTGGACCAAGCATCAGCAATACCGACCTGATCGCGGCCCTCTCCCGACTTCAGCTTCACCGTCCGGAAGTCGACGCGCCCGTGGGCGATGCCCAGACGCTGGTGGACCGCATCGAGGGCGTCAAACAGGAAATGCTCAATCAATTGCGCCAATCCGGCATCGATCAGCCGCACGAGCGCGTTGCCGCGGCCGACGAGGACGCCATCGATCTCGTCAGCATGCTGTTCCAGTTCGTGGTGCAGGATCGCAACCTGCCGGTGGAAATCCAGGCTGTGCTTTCGCGCCTGCAGATTCCCTACGTGCGCGTGGCGATCAAGGACAAGCGCCTGTTCGCGCAGAACGTGCACCCGGCACGCCAGTTGCTGGATGCGCTCGCCATCGCCAGCATCGGCTGGTCCCGGGAAGGTGACCGCGACGGCCGCCTGCTGGGCATGCTGAACAAGATCGTGAATCAGGTCTTGGGGGAGTACGCGGACGATTTCAGTCTGTTCGACGAACTCATCGCCGAATTCGAAACCTTCATCGACAAGCAGACCCGCCACAGTGAGGCCGCCGAGCAGCGCAGCGCCGAAGCGGCGAAGGGCCGCGAGCGCCTGGCCATCGCGCGCCGCACCGCGACGCACGTTGCGGAATCGCGCATCGCCCGACGCCAACTGCCGCCGTTGGCTAGGGAAGTCATCCTCAGCCCCTGGACCAACTACTTGGTGCTGACGCATCTACGCCAGGGACCGGATTCGCCCGAGTGGAAGAGCGCGGTCAATTTCATCGATGCGGTGGTCTGGTCGAGCCTGCCCAAGACGCAGGAAGCGGATATTGCCCGGCTCAAGACGGTACTGCCGCAGATGCTGCACTTCCTCCGCAAGGGTCTGGGTGTGGTGGGGTTCGGCGACAACGAGTCCGAGCGCTTGGCGCAGGGTTTCGAGGTGCTGTTCCAGTCGATGCATCAGCGCGAAGTGGCGCTGGAGCACGTGCAGACGATCGCCGCCGCGGAACGGTCATTGGGAAGCACGACACGGGCGCCGGACGTCGGCGCGATGGCCGACAGCGAATACGAGGCCGAGCACACCGAATCCAACCTTGACGAAGACGACGAGTTCTTGCTGCGCGTGCGTGCGCTGAAGATCGGAACCTGGATCGAGTTTACCGACGACCACGGCAACCCGGAGCGCGCCAAGATTTCCTGGATCAGCGCGGTCAGCGCGCGTCTGCTGTTCGTCAACCGCAAGGGTCTGAAGGTTGCGGAAATGAGCGTGATCGCGCTGGCCAAGGAATTGCGTGCCGGGACCGCACAGGTGCTTGAGGTCGCGCCGATCTTCGAACGCGCTCTGACCTCGATCATGAACAAACTGAAATACGAACATCTGCTGTCCACCGGCGGCAACCCAAATGAGGACACGCCGCAACGCCAGCAGAGCTGAACTGCGTCGCCGTGGCCCGTGCCCGGCGGGTTTGCTCGCTCCCCGCAGCGGGCGGATACTCGGGCGGTCGACACGGGCCGCGGTCAAATGCAGAGCGTCACGAAAAAACTGAACAAATTGAAACGTCCCGACACATCCGTGGCCGCAGGACTCGTGACGACGAGCACAAACCCGCCCGCCGCCGGCGATCCGGTGAAACTGCCGCCGCTGATCGTCGGCATCGGCGCTTCCGCCGGCGGGCTTGAGGCCTTCAAGGGATTCTTCACCCATCTGCCCGCCGCCAGCGCAACCGCCGAGGGCGGCATGGCCTTCGTGCTGGTGCAGCACCTGGCGCCGCAGCACACCAGCCTGCTGGCCGAATTGGTCGGGCGCAACACCACGATGGAAGTCACCGAGGCGACCGACGGTGAGAAAGTGCAGCCCGGACATGTCTACGTGATCCCGCCCGACGCCACCCTCACCATCAGCGACGCCACCCTGCACCTCAGCAAGCCGGCGCCGCCGCGCCAGCATCGCTGGCCGATCGACACCTTCTTCATCTCGTTGGCCGAGGATCAGGGTGATTGCGCAGTCAGCATCGTGTTGGCGGGCAGCGGCAGCGACGGCGCGCGCGGTCTGCGCGCGATCAAGGAACACGGCGGGCTGACCCTGGCACAGGCCGGATTCGACCACGTCGCAATGAGCGGCATGCCGGCGAGCGCAGCGGCTACCGGTCTGGTCGACGACGTGCTGCCGGTGGATCAGATGCCGGCGCGCCTGCTCGCGCACCAGCAGCATCTGCTGGCGGTGCGTGCGCGCAAGGGGCCCGACGGTATCCGCAACGACGTGCCCAGCCACCTGCAGGAGATCACCCGCCTGCTGCATGCCTACACTGGCCACGATTTCAGCCAGTACAAGGAAAAGACCGTGGTGCGCCGCATCCAGCGGCGAATGCAGGTGCTGCGGGCGGCGGCCGTGCCGGACTACATCGAGCACCTGCGCCAGGAACCGACCGAACTCGAACGCCTGTTCCGTGAACTGCTGATCAGCGTCACGTCGTTCTTCCGCGAGCCGGCCGCGTTCGATCTGTTGCAGAGCCGGGTGTTCCCGGCCTTGCTGGCTGCCAAAGGCGCCGCCGAAACCGTGCGGATCTGGGTGCCCGGCTGCGCCACCGGCGAGGAGGCTTATTCGATCGCCATTGCGCTGAAAGAAGTGATGGCTCCGGGTCACGGCCAGCCGAAGGTGCAGATTTTCGCCACCGACATTGACGACCGCGCAATCGGTGCTGCTCGCAGCGGTCGCTTTCGCGGGCCGCTGGCCGGGGTTTCGCCGGAGCGCCTGGAACGCTGGTTCCAGCCCGAGGGCGAGGACTTCGTGGTGAGCAAGGCGATCCGCGAACTGTGCATCTTCTCCCCGCACAGCGCGGTCAAGGACCCGCCGTTCACCCGGATGGACCTGATCTCCTGCCGCAATGTGCTGATCTACATGAACGCCGAATTGCAGGAACGGCTGGTGCAGGTCTTCCATTACGCGCTGCTGCGCGGGGGCTATTTGCTGCTGGGGCCGTCCGAAGGCCTGGCGCGCAACGCCCCGCTGTTCTCGGTGGTGGACAAAAAGCAGCGGCTCTATCTGCGGCGCGAGGGCGGCAACACGCGCCTGCCGCCACTACCGACCGCGCGTTCCGCCGAGGCCAGTGCCACGGTGCCAGCGCACGCGCCGCAACCGCTGCGCAGCGGCGCCGACGATTTGATCGAACGCAACGCGCGGCGCGCGCTGGAACGACATTCGCCGGCCTACGTGGTGATCGACAACCAATGCAATGTGCTGCGCTTCTGCGGAGACACCGGACGTTACCTGCAGCCGACCTCGGGCGCCGCCAGCCTCAACTTGTTCGGCTTGCTGCACAAGGGCCTGCGCGTCGCCGCCCGCAGTGCCGTGCAGCAGGCGTTCGAGCAGCAGCGCACGGTGCTGCAGGACGCTCTGTCGCTGAACATCGACGGCCAGCGCCGGACGTTGCAGCTGATCGTCGAACCGCTGCCGGAAGCCGATGGCGTCAGCACGCTGTGCGCGGTCGCGTTCCGTGAGCGCGACGCCGCGCCGGCGCCCGACGCCGCCGATGCGACCCCACAAGCCAGCGCAGAGTCTCGACGTACGCAACTGCTGGAACAGGAACTCGAATCCACCCGGCTGGAGCTACAGACCGCGGTCGACCAGCAGGAAATCGCCAACGAGGAGCTGAAATCGGCGAACGAGGAATACCAGTCGGTCAACGAGGAGCTGCAGTCCTCCAACGAGGAACTGGAAACCTCCAAGGAGGAGATGCAGTCGATCAACGAGGAACTGCAGATCGTCAATGCTGAGCTGCAGTCCAAGAACGCCACGTTGAACCACCTCAACAGTGACTTGCGCAATCTGATGGACAGCACCGAGATTGCAACCTTGTTCCTCGATGCCCGGCTGCACATCACCGGTTTCACCCCGGCGACCACCGCGCTGTTCCATCTGCGCGAGGGCGACCTCGGCCGGCCGATCACGGAAATTTCCTCGCGCATTCCCTATCCGGACCTCGCGGCCGACGTGAAGCAGGTCACGCGCAGCCTCGCCATGACCGAACGCCTGCTGCAGGGTAGCGACAACAGCGCGGTATTCCTGTTGCGGATGCGCCCTTACCGCACCATCGACAATGTCATCGACGGCGTGGTGCTGACGTTTACCGACATCAGCGAGCGTCGCCGCGCCGAAATCGAACGCGGCCACTTGGCGGCGATCGTTGATTCCTCCAAGGACCTGATCATCGGTCACACCCTGGACGGCACCATCACCAGCTGGAACGATAGCGCCCGCGACACCCTGGGCCATTCCGCCGACAAGGCGGTTGGCAAGTCGCTGGCGCTGCTGCTGCTGCCGCCCGGCTCGCCGCACGCACCGACGCTGCTACACGTCTGCGTCAAGACCGAACCGGCCGAGTTCGAGATGCAGTGGCTGCATCAGAATGGCACCGAGGTGCCGGTCGCAGTGACCTGTTCGCCGGTCCACGATAGCGCCGGCAAGGTCGTCGCCGGTTCGCTGATCGCGCGCGCGATGGGCGAACGCCAGCGCGCCGACAAGGCCCTGAAGGACAGCGAGCGCCGCCTGGCCCAGTTGATTGAGCAGACCACCGCCGGCGTCGCCCTGGTCGATACCAATGGACACTTCGTGTTGGTCAATCCGGCGTTCTGCGCCATCGTCACGCGTAGTGCCGAGGCACTGTACGTTCTGCGGATGCAGGACGTCACCTATCCCGACGACGTGCCGCATAGCATGGGCGCAATCAAGCAGCTCGTGGCCTCTGGCAAGTCTTCCCAACTCGAAAAGCGCTACGCGCGCTCTGACGGCTCGCCGATCTGGACCGGCAACAGCTTTTCCATGATGGTTGGCGATGACGGACAACCGCCGCATATCCTGGCCGTGGTGCAGGACATCAGCGAGCGTCGGCAGGAGGCGCAGCATCGCGAAATGTTGCTCGGCGAACTCAATCACCGGGTCAAGAACACGCTGGCCAGCGTGCAGTCGATCGCGCTGCATACGCTGTTCGGGGCCGCGAGTCTGGAAGCCTTCAAGGACGTTTTCATCTCGCGCCTGCTGGCACTGTCGAACACCCACAACCTGCTCGCCGCCGATGCATGGAAGGGAGTGGGGCTGCGCGAGATCGTGAGCGCCGAGCTGGTGCCGTATCGCCGCATTGGTCGGAACCAGGGACAGACGCAGGCGGAACTGCAGGGCGAGGACGTGACGCTGACCCCGAAGACCGCGCTGGCACTGGCCATGGCCCTGCACGAGTTGACTACCAACGCGGCCAAGTACGGCGCCCTGTCGGTGCCGCAGGGTCGGGTCGCCGTGCATTGGGAGCTGCGACAGAGAGACGCCCGTTCGTGGTTGCATCTGCAATGGCGCGAATCCGACGGACCGAAGGTGACGCCACCGACGCGCAAAGGGTTCGGCTCGCGCCTGATCTCCGACGGACTGGCCTACGAACTCGACGGCACGGTGTCGCTGGAGTTCCCGCCAGAGGGCGTGGTCTGCAGCATCGATTTCCCGCTTTCGGAAGAGTCGGCATGAGTTCCACGAAAGTGCCGC
>JBKJTK010000011.1:0-9760 GCA_046590875.1 Chiayiivirga sp. | reverse complement strand
CACGCCGGCATCGGCGAACTCGCGCTGATGCATGCGGCGGCGCAGGTTTTCGATCAGCATCGAGCTCGCACTGACGCCGACATCGGCGCTCAACAGGCAGGTCTCGATTTCGTCGAGGAGTTCATCGTCTAGTTTGGGATGGCGCACAAACAGAGTCGACAGCCCGCGCGCGATGCCGCTGTGACGCAGGCGATCGCGCCAGCCGGCGCTGCCGGGCGGCGCTTCAGGCGCGTGGTCGTGGGCGAGATCGATGTCCGCGCCGCTATCGGCTGCGGGGGTGCCGTCTGCCGCCGGAAGCGGCTTTTTCTTCCAGAAACTGAACATTGGCACGGGGTATGGCAGAGAATGCGCGCATGTTATCACCGCAGATTTCAAGCCTTGATGCGGGCCACTCCCGATGAAGTCCACGCGCGACAGGAAATCCGCCCCGTCTGCGCCTGGCAAGCTGCGCATCATCGGGGGTCGACTGCGCGGCTCGCGCCTCGATGTGGCGGACGTACCCGGCCTGCGACCGACCTCGGATCGGGTGCGTGAAACGCTGTTCAACTGGCTCGCGCCGCAGCTCCCCGGTGCGCGTTGTCTCGACCTGTTCGCGGGCAGCGGTGCGCTCGGCTTCGAGGCCGCGTCGCGCGGGGCGTCGTCGATACTGATGATCGAACGCGACTCGCGCGCGGTGCTGGCGTTGCGCGCGACAGCGCAGCGCCTCAAGGTGGACATCGTGCAGGTGCACGAGGGAGATGCGCTGGCCTGGCTGGACGCGTCCGCGACGCCGCGATTCGATCTGGTCTTCGTGGATCCCCCATTCGCCGACGGTATGATCGATTCGAGTCTCGCAGCGCTGGCCGCCTGGTTGGCGCCGGACGCATGGGTTTACGACGAAAGTGGATGCGACCACGTGCCCGCGGTGCCGACCGGCTGGCGCCTGCACCGCGAGGGCAGGACGCGCGAGGTGCGCTATGCGCTCTACACGTGCTGACCGATCCGGTGCTCTCCGATCATGTCTCTACGATCGGGCGCGTCACCAACGGGAACCTGGCGTCGGTGACGGAAGCCCCTGCTACACTGACGCCCGATTCCGAGGCGCAGAAATCGACCTGACCTGATGAGCACGGCCCGCTCCCGTTTCGCCGTTTATCCCGGCACGTTCGATCCCATCACCAATGGCCACGTCGATCTGGTGAGCCGTGCCGCGCCGTTGTTTGAGCGCATCGTTGTGGGCGTGGCGGAGAGTCCGACGAAAGGGACGGGTTTCACACTCGACGAACGCATCGCGTTGGCCAAGGTCGCGATTGCCGGAATTCCGAATGTGGAAGTACACGGCTTCACTTCGCTGCTGGCGCATTTCGTTCGTGATCTGGGGGCCGGCGTGTTGCTGCGCGGGTTGCGCGCGGTGTCGGACTTCGAGTACGAATTCCAGCTCGCCAGCATGAACCGGCACCTGATACCCGAGGTCGAGACCTTGTTCTTGACCCCGGCCGAACAGTACAGCTTCATTTCCTCGTCGCTGGTGCGCGAGATCGCGCGTCTCGGCGGCGACGTCTCGGGCTTCGTGCATCCTGCCGTGCAAGCGGCGCTGAAGCAGAAGTGGCAACTCTGACTTATTTCGTTGACGCAACCCAAGGCAATCCGACATGGCAAAGTCCCTGAAGCTGAAAACAATCCTGAAACTGGCACTGCTGGCCCTGACCTTCACCGCGCTGGTCGCCTGCGGCAAGAAGGAAGAAGAAAAGAAGGCCGCGGCGCCGACGGTGGTGAGCGTGCCGGCCGACAGCAACGACAACCAGGCGTGGAAGCTGTACCTGGTGAATGTCGCTAAGAAAAACATGGAGGGCATCCGCAGCAGTCCCTACATGTATTTCCTGCCAGCGAGCGCCACGCCGGAGTCCGAGGAGTACGGCCGTCAACTGGATAACGTAGTCGGTGTTGTGGGGCGTGGAGTGCTTCCGGGCAACATGCTCGCGTTCGGCTCGCCGCAATCCTCCACGATGGCCAATCTGGTGGTCGAAGCCTTCACCGACATTTCCGAAGGCTCGATGAAGGACGTGCGCGTGCTGTTCGTCGGCGACGCCGCCGACAGTGAGCGGGTGAAGACGGCGATCGAGCCATCCGGCGCGATCTACGTGTTCCACGAAGCAAAGTAGGCCGCGGTCTGGCGTCGCGCGGCGTCCCGCGCGACGTTTTACCTGCCGTGCGATCGCTGATCGGACCGATGCGGACTCCATGGCGCTGCTGATCAACGACCTCTGCGTCAACTGCGATGTCTGCGCGCCGGTATGTCCGAATGCAGCGATCACACAGGGCGAGACGATCTACGAGATTGAACCCGCACGCTGCACCGAGTGCGTCGGGCACTACGACGCGCCGCAATGCGTCGAGGTCTGTCCGGTGGAATGCATTCTGCTCGATCCCGCGCATCCGGAAACGCGCGAACAACTGCTGAGCAAATTGCATCGTCTGACGACGACCGAATGAACGCCACGAAGACAGGGAGACGCCGGTGACCCGACGCACGCCGAGGATAAATTGCTTGTTCGCGACGCTGCTGCTGTTGGCCGGCAGCGCCGTTGGCAAGGAAAACGTCAGGCAACCGCTGCCGCCCGGGGCTGCGATTGCCAGCGCACATGCGCTCGCCACCGACGCCGGATTCGCCGCGCTGCGTGCCGGCGGCAATGCTTTCGATGCCGCGGTCGCCACGTCCGCGGCCCTGTCGGTGGTCGAGCCGATCAGTTCGGGCATCGGCGGCGGCGGGTTCTTCTTGCTGCACGATGCGAAGACCGGACGCGATGTGTTCGTTGATGCGCGCGAGACCGCACCCGCTGCAGCCATACCGGCGGCTTATCTTGACAAAAATGGTGAGCTCGATCGGAATCGCGCCGAGAACGGGCCATGGTCGGCGGGTATCCCCGGCTTGCCCGCCGGTTTGGTGCATGTCGCCAAGACCTACGGCCGACTACCGCTGAAGACGTCGCTTGCGCCCGCGATCCGACTCGCACGCGACGGCTTTCCGGTGTACGCACGACTCCAGGAAGGATACGCCGAACGGCGCGAAGTGATGGAGCGTTACCGCGGCACGCGCGCGGTGTTTCTCGCTGATGGCGATGCGCCACAATCCGGTGAAATCCTCAAGCAGCCGGATCTGGCGCGCACGCTGGAATTGCTCGCGGACCAGGGCTTCAACGGGTTCTACCGCGGTCGGGTCGCACGCAAGCTGATCGCCGGGGTGATTGCCGAAGGCGGCATCTGGACCGCGGAAGAAGTCGCCGCCTACCGCGTGCGCGAACGCGCGCCGATCACGCTGCGTTATCGCGACTGGGATATCACGACCGCACCGCCGCCCTCGTCGGGCGGCGTGGCGCTGGCGCAGATACTGCAGATCCTCGAAGGTTGGGATCTGCAGGCGCTGGAAGCTCCGCAACGCACGCATCTCATCGTCGAGGCGATGCGCCGCGCTTATCGCGACCGCACATTTTACCTTGGCGATCCCGATTTCGTAAACGTGCCGGTGACGCGCCTGACCAGTGCCGACTATGCCGCCGGGTTGCGTGCGTCGATCCATCCCGACCGGGCAACGCCGAGTGCGTCGTTCTCAGGCGCTCCGGCGCCGTTGGAAGATACCGAAACCACGCATTTCTCGATCATCGATGCTGAAGGCAATCGCGTCGCGGCCACACAGACCGTCAATCTGACCTTCGGCTCGGGTTTGATTCCGCCCGGCACCGGCGTGATCCTCAACAACGAGATGGATGATTTCGCGCTGCGACCGGGCACGCCGAATGCGTTCGGCGTGATGGGTTTCGAGGCCAACGCACCGAAGGCAGGTAAGCGCATGCTTAGTTCGATGTCGCCCAGCTTCATCGAAAACGCCGACCGGATCGCAGTGATCGGATCGCCGGGCGGCAGCACGATCATCACCCAGGTGTTGCTGGCGATCCTGGGCTACGACGATGGACTCAAAGCGCAGCAAGTGGCGGCACTGCCGCGGTTCCACCATCAGTGGTGGCCCGATGCGATCATGGCCGAAGCCGGCACGTTCGATCCAGGCGCGGTAAAGGCGCTGGAGACGATGGGTCACACCGTGACGGTCCGGTCGGAAACCTGGGGCAATCTGCAAACAGTGTTGTGGGATCGCAAGGCAAACACCTTGTCGGGCGGCACCGACCCGCGCAATCCGGTCGGCAAGGCGGCGGTCGAGCGGATGAACGTGACGAAACTGGAAACGCAGCAATGAAACTCTGGTCGATCCTCGGCAATTCGCAAAAGCTCGACGGCGGCGCAATGTTTGGCAACGTGCCGCGCGCGATGTGGTCGCAATGGATTGCACCCGACGAACAGCACCGCATTCCGCTGGCGTGCCGCGCCTTGCTCGCCAGCCCGCTGAACAACAAGACCGTGCTGTTCGAGACTGGCATCGGCGCGTTCTTCGAGCCGCGCCTGCGTGAACGTTTCGGCGTGGTGGAAGAGAGACACATTTTGCTGGATTCGCTGCATGCGGCGGGTTTCGCGCACGAAGACATCGACGTCGTGGTTTTGTCGCATCTGCACTTCGATCACGCCGGCGGGTTGTTGGCGGCGTGGGAGGAAGGAAAGCCACCGCGTCTGCTGTTTCCGCGCGCGACCTATATCGTCGGTGCCGAATGCTGGCGTCGTGCGCAGAATCCGCATCCTCGCGATCGCGCTTCGTTCATTCCCGAACTGACCGGCTTGCTCGAAGCCAGCGGCCGTCTCGAAATCGTGCAGGGCGTGCATACGCCCGCGCTGGGCGAGAGCGTGCATTTCCATTACAGCGATGGACACACTCCCGGACTGATGCTGGCGGAGATTGTCGGCGACACCCGCGGCGACGGCAGCCATCACGGCGGACTGGTGTTCTGCGCTGACCTGATCCCGGGCCGGCCCTGGGTACATCTGCCAGTGACGATGGGTTACGACCGCAATCCCGAATTGCTGATCGACGAGAAGCGCACGTTTCTTGAAGACAAGCTGGCGCGCGACGTGCACCTGTACTTCACCCATGACAACGACTGCGCGCTGGCGCGCGTCACCCGTGATGCCAAGGGCCGCTTCGGCACCGAGCACGAGGTGGGCGAGTTGCACGCACGGGCGCTGGCGGCCTGAGGCTAGCGCCGTCGCCCTCGAGGCTGAGGTTCCGATCAACATTCCCTGATTCGACATTCACCTGGAGACCCGAGATGACGAAGTCGCTGTTGCCGTTGCTGCTTATGTTCGCATTGCCTCAGCTGCAGGCCGGCGCGACCCAGGTGTTGGGTGCTGCGATGCCGCCGGGCGAGGCCCAACCCATCGCGGCCGCGATCGCCGCTGCGTCACGGCGCAACGCCATCCCACGGAAGTTTTCCGGCCGTATCACCGAGGTCTGCCAGGCCAAGGGATGCTGGGTGATGCTGGAGGACGAGGGCTACGTGGCGCGGGTGATGATGAAGGATCATGCGCTCGCGGTGCCGAAGGACACGCGTGGCGCGGCCGTCGTGTATGGCACGCTGACGGTTCAGACGCTGGACGACAAGACCGCGAAACATTTGGCCGACGATGCGGGTGGGACCACTCCGGTAGCAACGCGCGAGCACCGCATCGAAGCGCTCAGCCTCCAACTGCTCGGCGGTTGAGATCGTGAACGACTTCCGCAAGATCACGCAGCACGGTTGGCTCGGCCGGATCGGAGGCGCCGTCAAGGGCATGTTCGCCGGCATCGTGCTGTTGATCGTGGCGCTTGGTCTGCAATTCTGGAACGAGGGCCGCACCCTGCGTCGCGATGCAGCCTTGGGCGAAGGGCGCGCGAGCGTGGCGTCGGTTGCTGCAGCGACACCGTCACCGTCGTTCGAGGGTCGCCTGGTGCATGTCGCTGGCGAGGCCACGGCGACTACGCCGGTTACCGACGAAGCTTTTGGCGTCAACGTGTCGGCGCTTGCCCTGCGACGTCGGGTCGAGATGTACCAGTGGCACGAGAAGCGCGACAGCAAGGAAGAGAAGCAACTCGGCGGCGGCACGCGCACGGTGACGCAGTATCGCTACGAGCAGCGCTGGGACGACGACGCAGAAGATTCGAGCGGCTTCGATCAGGCGTCGACCCACGTCAATCCCGACGCGTTTCCGTTCGAAGACGAAACCCGCCATGCCGACAAAGTACGCCTCGGCGGCTTCGTGCTCGCAGCAGAGGTTGCACGGCAGATCGACGGCTGGAAACCCGTGCCGTCGGAGCAGGTTGCGCTGCCGCCCAATCTCGCCGCCAGTTTCCGCGCCGCTGGCGAGTGGTTCACGACCAGCGTCGACATGGAGAATCCGGCGGTCGGCGATGTGCGGGTGCGTTTCGAGATGGTGCCGGCCGGCCGCGTGAGCGTGATCGCGCGTCAGCAGGGAGGCGCGCTGGTCCCGCATGCCAGCGCGCGCGGTGATGATCTGGTGCTGGTCGAACGCGGCGAACACGGCGCAGGAGCGATGTTCGATGCCGCCGGCAGCCGCAACAACAGACTCGCCTGGATCTTGCGTGCAGTCGGCTTCGGACTTGGCTGGATCGGCCTTGGCCTGCTGTTCAAGCCGCTGGTGGTACTGGCCGATGTGGTGCCGGTGTTCGGACGCCTCGCGGGTTTCGGCGCCGCGCTCGTATCGGGAATTCTCGCGGCATTGATCAGCCTGGTCGGCATCGGCAGCGGTTGGCTGTGGTATCGGCCGTGGACGCTGGGCGTGATCGTTCTTGCACTCGTGGCTGCGGTCGTCTGGCTGATGCGCAGGAGGCGGGTCGTCAATCCTCCGCCGTTCCCGACTTCGGGCAACGTGGCGATGCCACCTCCGCCTCCCGCGAGTTCACCGATTCGAGAATGAATCCACTACCAGACCATCCCGAACTCGCCCGCGCCGCGCGCCGTCGTTTCCTGCGTCATGGCGTGAATCTTGGCGCGGCCAGCGTGGCGTTGTCGCCGCTGGCGCAGATGCTCGCGTTCGCGGGCGAGCCGCAGGTGTCTGCGGCGACGGTCGGCTACGGCAAGCTCAAGCCGGTGCGCGATCTCAACACCGGCCTGCCACTGCTGCGCCTGCCGCAAGGATTCAGTTACCGCAGTTTCGGCTGGACCGGTGAAGCGATGACCGATGGCACCTCGACCCCGCCCGCGCACGATGGCATGGGCATCGTGCGCACGCGCGGCGATGTGGTCACGCTGGTGCGCAACCACGAGGTCGTGCGTGCGGATGGCGCGTTTGGTCCGGCGGCATCGCATTACGACACGATGTGCAGCGGTGGCACCGTCACCCTGGAATTCGATCTGGGCAGGGGCGAAGCGCATGCGGCGCGCCCGTCGTTGTCGGGCACGATGCAGAATTGCGCCGGCGGCGTCACGCCGTGGAATACCTGGTTGTCGTGCGAGGAATTCGTTTCTGGCGCAGGCGTTCCCTGGCTCAGCCGGGACGGGGTGCGCGCTTTGCAGCGCGACCATGGTTTCGTGTTCGAGGTGCCGGCCGAAGGCGTGTCGCGCGCCGAAGCGTTGATCGGCCTCGGCCAGTTCCGGCACGAAGCCGCGACCGTGCACGTGCCCAGCGGCCATGTCTTCCTGACCGAGGATATGGAGCCGGTCTCGGGTTTCTATCGTTTCATTCCGAAGCGGCGCGGCGAATTGATTCGCGGCGGGCGCTTGCAGATGCTCAAGGTCGCAGGCGGCGATGATCTGCGTTCGGGCTTGCAAGTGGGTCAGCGTTTCAAGGTCGAATGGGTCGAGATCGAACATCCGGAGCGAGGCATCGAGCGCGACAGCGGCGATATTCGGGGGGTGCAGAAACAGGGGCTGGCGCAAGGTGCGGCGCGCTTCACCCGGCTGGAAGGTGTCATTGCGACCCGCGACGAGATTTTCTTCACCGCCACCAATGGGGGCGATGCGGCCTGTGGCCAGGTATTCGCCTACTACCCGAAAACCGAAGAACTGGCCTTGATCTACGAATCCCCGGAGCCCGAGACGCTGGACTATCCCGACAATGTCGTGGTCAGCCCGCGCGGCGGCCTGTTGCTGAGTCAGGATTCCAAGGGGTCCAGCCAGCACCTGTTCGGATTGACCCGCGGCGGCGAGTTGTTCCCATTCGCGCTCAACAACGTCGTGCTCGACGGCGGCTATCGCGGATTCGTCGGCGATTTTCGTACCGCAGAATGGGCCGGTACCTGTTTCTCGCCGGACGGTCGTTGGTTGTTCGCGAACGTCTACAGCCCCGGCTTCACGGTCGCCATCACCGGGCCATGGCGCGACGGATTGATCTGAAGTTACTCCCGGAGAAAAAGCATGTCGCTGCCCATCACCTCAATCTATGCCGCGCTTTCCACCCTGCTGGTGATCGTTCTTGCACTACGCGTGGTGCAGTCGCGGCAAAAGCACAAGGTCGGACTCGGAGACAACGGCGAGGCCAATCTGCAGCAGCGCATCCGGGTGCATGCAAACGCGATCGAGAATCTGCCGCTGGCCTTGCTGCTGTTGTTGTTGCTGGAGATGCACGGCATACCTGCGCCATGGCTGCACGGCCTGGGTGCGACCCTGGTGGTGGCGCGCGTGCTGCATGCCTGGGGCTTCTCGCGTCGCAAAGGCACGTCGTTCGGCCGCTTCTTCGGCACCATCGTCACCTGGCTGGTGATGCTGGCGATGGCACTGATCCTGTTGTGGCGCGTGCTCTGACGCCCCTGCTTCAGTCAGTGGTAGACAACAACACTCGGTTGCGTCCGCTGCGTTTGGCCTCGTAGAGCGCGGCATCGGCGCGCGTATACAGCCCGTCCGCGTTGTTGTCGGCCGCCGTGGCCACGGTGACGCCGAACGAGGCGGTGACCGGAATCGGGGCGTCGCCTTCCGTCAATTGCATCGCCTCCAGTGTCACGCGCAGATGTTCGGCGATCTTCATCGCTTCGGTTGCGTCGGTATCGGGCAGCAAGACCGCAAATTCCTCGCCACCGATGCGGCCGGGCAGGTCTTTCTTGCGCAACTGGTCGCGCAGCGCCGCACCGACCGCCGCAAGCACGCGATCACCCGCCGGATGTCCGAACTTGTCGTTGATGTGTTTGAAGTAGTCGATGTCCAGCGCCACCAGTGCCAAACGGCTGCGTTCGATCTGAGTGGCAAAGCTGCGCTCCATCACGCTGCGGAACTGGCGTCGGTTCGCCAGTCCCGTGAGGGAATCCCTGCTGGCCTGGTCGCGAAGCGCGGCGACCAGGGCGTTCTCCGGACTGCGCGGCCCGAGCAGCTTGAGCACGAGGTCGCCGACAGTAAGCAGATCACCTTCCAGCAGCGGACTGGCACTGACCTGGATGCCATTGACCAGGGTTGGATTCGTCGCGCCAAGATCGGTGACCCAATAGCTGCCACGCTTGCGGAAGATGTGGCAATGACGGCGTGAGATGCTGGCCTCTGCAAGGCAGATGTCGGAATCGGATTCGCGTCCCAGGCTTGCAGCATCGTCCAGGTCGAAGCGCGCGCCAATCGAGCTGCCAGCGACCACGACCAGGCACCAGGGGCGGGTTTCAGCCTCTAGCGAGGGAGCCTTGACCCGCACGGTGCGGTCGCTGACGATCTTGGCCGAAACAGTCTGGTTGATCACACCGAGCCTCCGTCGCAGGACCGCATTATTGCAGAGGCGGAATCACCCTGCCGGCGGCGCCTTTTCATGTTTCGTTACTGCCGGTTAGATGTACTTGGTTTCCATCCGGATTGCGCTCGATGAAATACAGGCCGGCGTAAAGTTTGGGATCGATCGAATAGCCTTCGCGCCGCTTGGCGTCCAGCCA
>JBKJTK010000168.1:0-8115 GCA_046590875.1 Chiayiivirga sp. | reverse complement strand
CGCGAGACCGATGAGCACGAGCACCACCGAGATGATCCAGAAGCGCACGATCACGCGCGGTTCGGGCCAGCCCTTGAGCTCGAAGTGGTGGTGGATCGGCGCCATGCGGAACACGCGCTTGCCGGTAAGCTTGAAGCTCGCGACCTGGATCATCACTGACAGCGTTTCGATCACGAACAGGCCGCCCATAATCAGCAGCACCGCCTCCTGCCGCACGATTACCGCCATGGCTCCCAGCACGGCGCCGAGCGCCAGCGCGCC
Organism: Chiayiivirga sp.; assembly: GCA_046590875.1. Taxonomy (GTDB): domain Bacteria; phylum Pseudomonadota; class Gammaproteobacteria; order Xanthomonadales; family Xanthomonadaceae; genus JALCLA01. Next base: position 7,854 of record JBKJTK010000168.1, on the reverse strand, counting down.
GATGTCGCCCATGAACACCATCGCCGGATACGTGTTGAACCAGAGGAAACCGAGCCCGGCGCCGGCAATGGCGGCGCTGAAAATCGTGAGTTCGCCGGCCCCCGGTATTGCCGGGATCTGCAGGTATTGCGAGAACACCGCATTGCCCGAGGCATAGGCGAACACGCCCAACCCACCCGCTACCAGCACGGTAGGCATGATCGCCAGCCCGTCGAGGCCGTCGGTCAGGTTGACCGCGTTGGAGAACCCGACAATCCAGAAGTAGGCCAGCACGATGAAGCCAAGCCCGAGTGGCAACGCGACGCCTTTCAGCAACGGCAAATACAACGTGGTCGCTGCCGGCACGTCGGCAGTGACGTACAACGCCACACCCGCGGCGAGGCCGAAGATCGACTGCAACGCGTACTTGTAACGCGACTTCAGTCCGTTCGGATCGCGCCGCACGATCTTGATCCAGTCGTCGAGCCAGCCGATCGCGCCAAACGTCACCAGTACGCCCAGCAACACCCACACATAACGATTGCGCAGGTCGGCCCACATCAACGTGGAAAGGATGATGGTAAGCAGGATCAGCGCACCGCCCATGGTCGGTGTGCCGGCTTTGGAGAAATGTGACGCCGGACCGTCCTTGCGGATCGGCTGGCCGCCTTTGAGCGTGGCCAGACGCGCGATCACGCCCGGTCCGAGCCACAACGAAAGCCCAAGCGCGGTCAACGCACCGAGGATCGCGCGTACCGTGATGTAGTCGAACAACGCGAAGAAGCGCGCGAAGTCCTGCAGCCACCGCGCCAGCTCAAGCAGCATGAGGCGTCTCCTGCGCAGGGTCCCGCAGCGCACTCACCACGCGATCCATGCGGCTGCCACGCGACCCCTTTACCAGGCAACGCACCGTGCTCGCATCGACCGGCGTCAGCAATTCGTTGCGCAAGGCCTCGATCAACGCGGGCTGAGAGTCGTAGTGGCGCGCACCCGGACCGAAGGCACGACTGGCCGACTCGCTGAGCACGCCCACGGTATAGAGACGTCGCACGCCGGCGTCGCGCGCGGCGTCGCCGATTTCGGCGTGCAGATGGCGCTCGCCCTCGCCCAGTTCGCGCATGTCGCCCAGCACCAGCCAAGCTTCGCCCGCATCAAGCGTGAGCGTCGCCAACGCCGCGAGAACCGAACCCGGATTCGCGTTGTAGCTGTCGTCGATCAGCAGCGCGCCATTCGGCAGGCGATGCGGTGTCTGTCGTCCCGGCACGCGTTCGACGTGCGCAAGTCCGAGCGCGATGGCATCCAGCGGCGCGTCCACCGCCAGCGCCAGTGCGGCCGCCGCGAGCGCATTCATGACGCTGTGCCGGCCGGCGAGCGACAACACCACCGGTACCGATCCTTGCGGCGTGTGCAGCCGGAAACGGCTGCCTTCGGTGCCCATCTCCAGGTCGAGCGCGCGCACGTCTGCGCTGCCTTCAAGTCCGAAGCGCAACACGCGACGCTTGCCCACGCGCTGCATGAACAGCGGCGCAAAGGCGTCGTCGGCATTGATCACCGCCACGCCATCGTCCGGCAGCGCTTCGTAAATCGCGCCCTTGGTTTGGGCAATGCCCAGCAAGGTGCCCATGCGCTGCAGATGCGCCGCTGCGATGTTGTTCACCAGCGCGATGGAGGGCTTCGCGATCGCGGCGAGATACGCGATATCGCCCGGCTGCCCGGCGCCCATTTCGTAGATGCCGAAGGCGGCGTCTTCGGGCTGATCGAGCAGGGCCAGCGGCAGACCGATCTCGTTGTTGCGGTTGCCGGGATTGGAATACGACTGACCCACGCGCGCGAGGATGGATTGGGTCAATGTCTTGACCGTGGTCTTGCCGTTGCTGCCGGTAAGTCCGATCACGCGGGTGCGGCGCGAGCTTGCGATGCCGGCCGCGATGTCGCCGAGGGCCGTTTGCGTATCCGCGCAAAGCAGCTGCGGCAGCGCGCTGTTGACTTCGCGCGACACCAGCAAGGCTGCGGCACCTTGCTCGACGGCTTGCGCGACGAAATCGTGCGCGTCGAAATTCTCGCCGCGCAGCGCCACGAACAGCGCGCCCGGCATCGCTTGCCGCGTATCGGTCGAGACCACAGCCAGCTCGACATCGCTGCCAAGCAGTCGCGCATGACACCAGGCCGCAGCGTCGGCGAGTCGGAACGACCTCACGCTACCCGCTCCAGGAGCGCACGCGCGACCGCAAGATCGTCGAACGGATGCTTGACGCCCGCGATTTCCTGATAGGGCTCGTGTCCTTTGCCCGCGATCAGCACCGTGTCGTCAGTGCCCGCGAGGCGCAATGCGTCCGCTATCGCGAGCGCGCGATCACGCTGAACCTGGACGCGCTCGTGGCGCGCAAACCCGGCAACGATCTCGCGCACGATCGCATCGCCATCTTCGCCACGCGGGTTGTCGTCGGTGACGATCACGCAATCGGCGCCGCTTTCGGCTATCACCGCCATCTGCGGGCGCTTGCCGCGATCACGCTCGCCGCCACAGCCAAACACGCAGATCAGCTTGCCCGCCGTATGGCCGCGCAGGCTGGACAGCGCCTGCTCCAGCGCATCGGGGGTGTGGGCATAGTCGACCACGATCAGCGGCGCGCGCGCGTTCCCTCCGATGCGGCTCATGCGACCCGGCACCGGTTGCAGCAAGGTCAGCGCCGCAACGATGCGTAGCAGCGGCCACTCGAGGGCGCGCAACACCCCGGCCACCGCGAGCAGGTTGTCGACATTGAAGCGCCCTAGCAGCGGGCTGCGTACCGCGGCGCGAGTGCCGTCTTCGACCAGTTCGAATTCGAGCCCGGCGGCGGACAGTGCGATCGTCTCCGCGCGTAGCGTCGCGCCATCCTGCCCGCGTGAACTCAACCCGATCGCGCGCAGCGACGACGACAGACCCGCATGCAGTTCTCGCCCGGCGGCATCGTCGAGATTGATCACCGCTGCCGTCAGCGTCGGCCAGGCGAACAGCTTTGCTTTGGCGGCAAAGTAGCTCGCCATGTCGCCGTGGTAGTCGAGATGGTCGCGGGTGAGGTTGGTGAACACCGCCACGTCGAACGCCACGGCGTCGACACGACCCTGATCCAGTGCGTGCGAAGAAACCTCCATCGCAATATGGCTGGCCCCGGCATCGCGCATCGCGGCCAGCAGTGCATGCACCTGCAAAACATCCGGCGTGGTGCGCTCGCCGGCCTGGACCTGGCCATGCAGGCCCGCACCTAGCGTCCCGATGCTGCCCGCGGTATGTCCGGCGCGATCCAGCGCCTGGGTCACCAGTTGCACAGTTGAAGTCTTGCCGTTGGTACCGGTGACGCCGACGAGCGTCAGATTCTGCGACGGCGAGGCGTGGAAACGGTCGGCCATCGCACCAAGTTTGGCGCGCAGATCGGGCACTGCGGTGGCATTTGCGGGCGGCATGATGTCGTTCGGTACCGGCGGCTCGTACAGCACCGCGACCGCGCCGCGCGCGTTCGCCTGTTCGGCGTGACGCAAACCGTGGGTGTGGCCGCCAGCAAGCGCCACAAACACGGTGCCGGGACGCACCTCGCGGCTGTCGAGCGTGAGCGCGTCGATCGGGGTCGCGGGCGCGTCGACCCAGCCAGCGAGCAGACGATCGAGCGCGATCACGGCGTGGTCTCCGGTCCGGCGCGTTCCGCACGAGCGGGCTCCCCCAAAGCGTGATCCGGCACGTACTCGGGCTCGTCCAGCGGCGCGTTCTCGGTCGGAACATCGATCCTCGGGCTGGGGGTCGACGCATACCACTGCTGCACGTTGTCCGGCGGCACGTCCATCAGTCGCAGGGCGCCATCCATGACGTGGTGGAACACCGGGGCTGCGACCGCTCCGCCGCCATAAACCAGCGCACCGGCCGCGTCGTGCGATTGCGGGTCGTTGATCACCACCGCCATCGCGAACTTCGGCTGCGACGCCGGCACCAGTCCGACGAACACGGAGGAATAGCGCTTTGCCGCGTAACCGCCGCCGCTGGCCTTGCGCGAGGTGCCAGTCTTGCCGCCGACGCGATAGCCCAGGACGTTCGCCTTGGTGGCCGTGCCGCCGGGGCCGGTGACCGTCTCCAGCATCGCGAGCAGTTGTTTGGCGAGCGCGGGATCGATCACCTGCTCGCTCGGATTGTTCGCGCCCTTCACAAACGTGGGCTCGATCAATCGCCCGCCGTTTCCGATCGCGGCATACGCGCGCGCCAGTTGCAGGAGCGTGGTCGAGAGTCCGTAGCCATAGGAAATCGTGGCCTTCTCGGTCGGACCCCAATGAGTCGGATTGGTCAAAACACCAGCAGATTCACCAGGAAATCCGCTGCCGCTCGCCTGACCGAGCCCGAAGCGACGGTAGAAGTCGTGCTGATGCACGTTGTCGAGCGTCATCGCGATCTTGGTCGCGCCCACGTTGGAGCTTTTGGTCAGAACGCCGGTTACGGTCAGGGTTCCGTAGTTCTTGAAATCGTGGATGGTGTAGCCGGGAATCGGCAGATACCCCGGTGCCGTCTGGATCGGCGTGTCGGGAGTGAATTTGCCGGCTTCGAGGGCCGCTGCGATGGTGAGCGTTTTCATCACCGAACCGGGCTCAAACACATCGGTGACGGCACGATTGCGGTGCGTGCCCGGCTCTGCGGCGTCACGCGCGTTGGGGTTGTACGAAGGTTGATTGACCATGGCGAGGATTTCGCCGCTGGACACCTCCAGCACCACCACCGAGCCGGAACTGGCCTGATTCTCCAGCAGTGCGGTCTTGAGTTCGCGGTAGGCGAGGTATTGGATGCGGCGATCGAGCGACAGTGTCAGGTCACGTCCCGCGTGTGCCGCACTGATCAGATCCACGTTCTCGACGATGCGACCGCGGCGGTCGCGGATCACGCGCTTGGCGCCGGGTGTGCCGGTGAGCCATTCGTCGAACGCGAGCTCCAGACCTTCCTGGCCGCGGTCGTCGATATTGGTGAACCCCAGCACGTGCGCGACCACTTCCCCGACCGGATAGAAACGGCGGAATTCGCGCTGCGAGAACACGCCCGGAATGTTGAGCGCGATGATCGCCTGCGCCTCGTCCGGATTCATGTGGCGGCGCAGGTAGACGAATTCCTTGTCGGCGCGCTGCGCCAGGCGCTGGGTCAGCGGTTCCAGCGGAATCGACAGCGCCTTCGCCAACGCCGGCAGCTTGTCCGGGTATTGCAGCAGTTCCTGCGGATTGGCCCAGATCGATTCCACCGGCGAGGACACCGCGAGCGGCTCGCCGTTGCGGTCGGTGATCATGCCGCGCGAGGTCGGGATCGGGATTTCTCTCAGGAACCTGGCATCCCCTTGCTGCTGGTAGAACTCGTTGTCGAGCAGTTGCAGGTCGATCGCGCGCACGATCAGGGAGGTCGCGCCCAGCGTCAGCACGGCGACTACGGCGTACAGCCGGACCCGCGTATTGATGGCCTTGTTGCGTGCCCTCATGACCGCGCGCTCATGGCTTCACCACCACGACGTCGGCGCCTTCGGGAAACTTCATTCCGAGTTGGTTGCGCGCGATCTGGTCAATGCGGTTGGTCTCGGCCCAGGTCGCCTGTTCCAGTTGCAAGCGGCCAAACTCGATATTGAGTTCGTCGCGCGTGCGTTCCAGTGCGCTCAAGTGGATGAAGGCCTGGCGGTGCCGGTGCCGCGCGTACACCACGCCGATCGCGCTGACGAGCGTCCCGAGGATCAGCAGCGCGAGCATCAAGGTGCGCAGGCTCATAGCCGCTCTGCCACGCGCAACACAGCGCTGCGTGCACGCGGATTGCGCGCGGTTTCGGCCTCGTCGGGCCGTATCGCATCGCCGATGGTGCGCAAGCCCGGATGGAACGCCTGCAGCTGCGGCAGGCGCCGATTGCCCGCCGGCGGTTTAGCGTATCCCGCGATAAAACGCTTCACCGCCCGGTCTTCGAGCGAGTGGAAGCTGATGATCGCAAGCCTGCCTCCGGGCTTGAGACGCAAATACGCGGCCGCGAGCCCGATGTCGATGTCTTCGAGCTCTCGATTGAGATGAATGCGCAAGGCCTGGAACGTGCGGGTCGCCGGATGCTTGCCCGGCTCGCGTCGACCGATCGTGGCCGCGACCAGATCGGCCAGCTCTGCCGTGGTGACCAGGGGCGATTCGTCACGTCGCTCCACGACGGCGCGCGCGATGCGTCGGCTCATGCGCTCTTCGCCGCAGGCCCACAACACGTCGGCAATCTCCCTTTCTTCGGCGCGTGCCAGCCATGCCGCCGCGCTCTCTCCCGTGTCCGGATCCATCCGCATGTCCAACGGTCCATCGTTCTGGAAGCTGAAACCCCGACGCGCCTCGTCGAGCTGTGGCGACGACACGCCCAGATCGAACAGCACGCCATCCAGGCCAGCTTCCGTTTCGGCCCAATCCGCCAGCGCGGCGAAACTGCCGCGGAAAATTGCTACTCGTGGATCCTTTCCGAACTCCGCACTGGCTGTCGCGATCGCCTCGGGGTCCTTGTCCATCAGCAACAGACGACCTTGCGGCCCCAGCTGTTCCAACACGCCGCGCGCATGTCCACCGCGCCCGAAGGTGCCATCCAGATACCGTCCGTCCCGCAGCACCCGCAGTCCGTCGAGGACTTGCGCGTACAGCACGGGTATGTGGCCTGTCAGGTTGTGAGAGGAACCCGGCGCCTCGCGCACCCCGCCCACCCGCTACAGCGACAATTCGAGCATCGCGTCGCTGACGTCGTCTTCGCCGATGGTTTGGCGGATCTGTGTCAGGTGCGCCTGCTCGCTCCACAATTCAAATTTGCCGCCCATGCCGAGCAGCACCGCTTTCTTCTCGATCCCCGCCGCGTTGCGATGACTCGCCGGCAGCAGCACACGCCCGTTGCCGTCGGCTTCAACAAAGGTCGCCGCGCCGACCAATTTCAATTGCAGATTCCGATGCACGCGCTTGGCGTTGGGCAGCGCATTGACCTGATCTCGCACCTGCTCCCATGCGGCCTGCGGATACAGCCACAGGCAGCCCAGTTCGTAGGGGTTGTAGGTGACGACCAGACGATTGGCGCAGGCACGCGCGAGCAAGTCCCGGTAGGCGGTAGGAATCGCCAGCCGGCCCTTGTCGTCGATCGTGATTGCGGTCTCGCCCTGGAACATATCCCCACTAAACCCCACAGAACCCCTGAAAATTCCTCAGGAACCCACCTTAGTCTCAGGGGTTGCGACTGTCAACAAAAATCACACCGAAATCACGAGTCGTATCAATGGCTTGCATAACACTTGAGACTCTCGTTTAAGAGTCGTTTGGGAAGCACTGATTTAACAAGGATTCGCGATTCATAAACGACATTCGCACTCGCACCTACCCGGCGTCTCGTGTTTCGCCGTAGATTGCGTTGCAGCGATCGTATGGAGAGTTTCGTGCGCTCAGGAGCCCCCTTTGAGTCAAAGGGGGCGGCCGCGACAGCGGCGGGGAATGTGGAATGCATTCCGCCAGGGGCCCCGGATGCAATCCGGGGGTTTCGCGCGTAGCGCGAAACGGCGGAGCACTTGTTTTCAAGACGCGCTACGCGCGTCCTGAAAACAAGTGCGGAGCCGGCCGATAAGCCGGGTTTTGTCGTGGACAGTCATTCCTCTAGGCGCCGCGTCGCCGCGGTGCTCAAGCAACCTACCCGGAGACACCGCGGGCCGCGGCATAGTCTCCCTATTTGGTCTTGCTCCCGGTGGGGTTTGCCGTGCCGGTTGGTTACCCAACTCGCGGTGCGCTCTTACCGCACCATTTCACCCTTGCCTGTGCCCTTGCAGGCCATCGGCGGTATCTTTCTGTTGCACTTTCCGTCGGCTCGCGCCGCCCAGGCGTTACCTGGCACCGTGCCCT
>JBKJTK010000307.1:0-5048 GCA_046590875.1 Chiayiivirga sp. | reverse complement strand
TTCCGAAAACCACACCTGGTCTTCGCGAATGAATAATTCGACCCCGAACAGCCCGGTGCCGCCGAGATTGTCGGTGACCGCGCGCGCGATCTGTTGCGCACGTTGCAGCGCGAGCGGCGACATCGGATGCGGTTGCCAGCTCTCGCGGTAGTCGCCGTCGACTTGCAGATGACCGATCGGATCGCAGAAGTCGGTGCCGCCGGCGTGCCGCACGGTGAGCAGGGTGATCTCGTAGTCGAAGCGGATGAAGCCTTCCACGATGACGCGACCCTGGCCCGCGCGCCCGCCGCTTTGCGCGGTCTCCCACGCGGGTTCGATGTCGGCGGCGGATTTCAGCGTGCTCTGACCCTTGCCCGAGCTGCTCATCACCGGCTTCACCACGCAGGGCAGCCCGATCTCGGCCACGGCATCGCGGTATTCCGCCTGCGTACCAACGAAGCGGTACGGCGAAGTCATGAGTCCCAGTTCCTCCGCCGCCAAGCGACGGATGCCCTCGCGATTCATCGTCAGCCACGCTGCGCGCGCGGTCGGGATCACGCGCAGGCCTTCTTTCTCGAGTTCGACCAGCGTCGGGGTGTGGATCGCCTCAATCTCGGGCACGACCAGGTGCGGCCGTTCCTGCGCGATCAATGCACGCAGCGCGGTGGGGTCGAGCATGTTCAACACGTGGCTACGGTGTGCCACCTGCATGGCGGGCGCATCGGCATAACGATCGGCCGCGATCACCTCGATGCCGTAGCGTTGCGCTTCGATCGCGACTTCCTTGCCCAGTTCACCCGCGCCCAGCAGCAGCAAGCGGGTGGCGCCGGGCGTATTGGGCGTGCCGAAAGCGTTCATGCGGTCGCGAGCAATGAAGGGAGTGGCATTCTACGCGGCCGGGCCGCCGTGGCATCATGCGGTCGACCCGAAGGAGAAACCGTGGGACGCATCGTCTCGGCCTTGCTGTTGTTGTGTCTCAGCGTTACGGCGCACGCCGAAGACGAGACCTGGTTCAGCGTGCATTTGGATGGGCGCAAGATCGGCCACATGCGCAGCCTGCGCGCGCTGGAAACCGATGGCCGCGTCCGGCATGAGCAGACGCTCGTGCTCAGCCTCGAACGCAACGGCGAAGCGCTGCGAATCTCGACGGACGAACGCACGTGGGAGACGGTGGCCGGCATGCCGCTGGCCTTCGAAACCGAAATCGACACGGCCGGCAGCATTACCCGCGGATGGGGAGCGTTGCGCCGCGATGGACAGCTCGATCTGCGCAGTGAACAGCAGGGACGCGTCAGCCGACAGCAATTGCCGTGGCCGCCAGGCGCGCTGTTGTCCGAGGGCCAGCACCTGGCGAGCGAACGCGCCGGCTACGCGTCGGGAACGCAGCACGAGGTGCTCGCTTTCGATCCCGGATCGCTGCAGGCCTTGCGCATCCAGACGCGGGTTGGCGCGCAGGAGACGATCGAGGTTCATGGCCACCGCGAACGATTGATCGCCCTCGAACAGACCCTCGATCTGGGCGGCGTGAAAACCGCAACGCGCGCCTGGGTGACGAGCGACGATCACGATCTGCGCCGTCTGCGCCTGCCGGCGATCGGTCTGCAACTCGAAATGCTGGCCTGCGATCGCGCCTGCGCGTTGGCGCCGGTGCAACCGACCGACGTGCTGGCGTCGACCCTGGTGACGGCACCGCAACCGCTGACGCCACAGCAACTTCAGCATCCGCTGCGTTACCGATTGCGGCTGGCGCAGGGCGACGGCGCAGCGCTCGAACTGGCGCCGGGTCAGGCACTGCGAGCGCTGGAGGATGAGCGCGAATATGCGTTGTTCGTCGATCCGCGCGGGGCCGGGACGCCGTTGCCGACGGCGGAGGATCGGGCGGCAAACCGCTGGTTGCAGTCCGATGCCGAGGAAGTAATCGGGTTGGCGCAGCAGGCGATCCGCGGCGTGCGCGGCGAGGTCGCACAGGTCGCGCAACTGGAGCGCTTCGTGCGCAGTTTCATCGCCACGAAATCGCTGCGAGTGGGTTATGCGTCGGCACGCGAAATAATCATTGGACGCGAAGGCGACTGCACCGAGCACGCCGTGCTGCTCGCCGCGCTGGTGCGCGCGGTGGGGATTCCGGCGCGGGTTGCGACCGGCATCGCCTACGCGCCGGATTTCGGTGGGAGGCGCGATGTATTCGTACCGCATGCCTGGGTCATGGCCTGGGTGGATGGCGAATGGCGAGGTTTCGATGCCGCCTTGCCGCGCTTCGATGCCGGCCACATCGCGTTCACTGTCGGCGACGGCGATCCGTTCCGCTTTTATGGCGGTATCGAACTGCTGGGTGGGGTCGAGATCCTCGCGGTGGAGCGCGCGCGGCGCCGCGATCTCGCGAAGTTGCAACCATGAATCGCGCCTGGCCGCTGGCGGGGCTGCTCGGCCTCACGATGGCGTCGCTGTCGGCGGCGCAGGATTCCGGCGTCGCGCTGAAAGCGCTCATCACCGACGAACGCATGGCCGAGATCAGCGGTATGGCCGCTTCGCGCCAGCATCCGGGCATCTTCTGGGTGCATAACGATGGCGACAACGCAGCCGAACTCTATGCGATCGATGCCCAGGGTGAACACCGCGCCACGTTGCGCATCGCCGGCCTGCGCAATGTCGACTGGGAAGACCTGGCGGCCTTCGAGTGGAAGGGCAAGCACTATCTGCTGATTGCCGACATCGGCGACAACGGTGGACTGCGCCTGGAACTTCCTTTACGTGTGATCGAGGAGCCTGCGGTGCTCGCCGATGCGCGTGTGCCGGTAGCGTGGTCGGTGCGTTTTCGCTGGCCCGATGGTCCGCGCGATTGCGAATCCGTCGCGGTCGATGCGCGCGAAGGTGCGGTGTATCTGGTGTCAAAGAAGCGCGTACCGCCGGAACTGTTCCGCGTTGCCTTGGTCCCGGCTGAGCGCCGGGTGCAGATCGCGAAACGCGTAGGGGCGCTGGCGGGCATCGAGCAGCCCACCGACGACGATCTGCGTCGCAATCCGGTCTACGGACGTTATCGCTCGCAGATCACGTCCGCCGACATCTCGCCGGATGGTTCGCATTTCGCGGCACTCAACTATCGTCGTGTCTATGTCTGGTCGCGCAATGCCGCGGGTTGGGGTAAGGCGGTGTCCCAATCGCCGCGGGTAGTCGAATTTCCCTGGATACCGCAGGCCGAGGCGATCACCTTCGATCGCAATGGGCTAAGCCTCTGGATCAGTTCCGAACGGCTCCCCGCGCCGCTGCTAAGGCTGCCCGTTCCGATCGAATAATCTCAAAATATTCAACGAGATATGCAAGGCTACGGCGACGCTTTGACTGCTGCTTGCAAAAAGATATCAAAATGATATCTTAATCGCAGCCAAACAGCCCAAGGAGCGCTGCCATGAAAGAAGCCCCCGTCACCTCCATTCCGGGTATTCCCACGTTGCTGTTGTTGCTCGTTGCTATCGCGGTCGCGGTCGCAGGCGCGATCTACGGTCTCGCGCACGAGAACCTGATCCTGTTCGTATCCGCGCTGATTGCCGCCATCGTGCTGATGGTGTGCCTGGGCGGCTTTTACATGATCGAACCCAACCAGACCGCCGTGCTGAGCCTGTTCGGCAAGTACGTCGGTACTGCGAAAGAAAACGGACTGCGCTGGAACAATCCCTTCTTTAGCAAGCGGAAGATCAGCCAGCGAGTGCGCAATTTCGAGTCGAGCAAGCTCAAGGTCAACGACCTGGACGGCAGTCCGATCGAGATCGGTGCGGTGGTGGTGTGGCAGGTCGTGGATTCAGCCGAGGCGGTCTACAACGTCGACAACTACGAGAGCTTCGTGCACATCCAGTCCGAAGCCGCGCTGCGTGCGATGGCGACCAGCTACCCCTACGACCAGCACGAGGACGGCAAGATCTCGCTGCGCAGCCACGCCGCGGAGATCGCCAAGCATCTGACCGATGAAATTCAGGATCGCCTGGCCACGGCGGGGGTGCGGGTGACGGAAGCGCGCATCAGTCACCTGGCCTACGCGCCGGAAATCGCCCAGGCCATGCTGCAACGCCAACAGGCCAGCGCAATCATTGCTGCCCGTACGCGCATTGTCGAGGGCGCGGTCAGCATGGTCGAGATGGCGCTGAATGAATTGTCAAAGCGCGGCGTCGTCGACCTCGATCCGGAACGGCGTGCCGCGATGGTCAGCAATCTGCTGGTGGTGCTGTGCGGCGAGCGCGGCACCCAGCCCATCGTCAACACCGGCTCCATCTATTGAGGAATGATCATGACCCCCGTGTTGATCATCATTTTCATCGCCGCAGCCGGCACCATCGCCGCACGCCGCCGCAAGAAAGCGTGAATGCCGCGCGATGAGCGAGAAAAAGGCCTATCCGCTGCGCATCAACGCCGTCGTACTGGCCGCGGTGCAACGTTGGTCGGACGACGAGTTGCGTTCGCTGAACGCGCAGATCGAATACGTGCTGCGCGAGGCGCTGCGCAAGGTCGGACGCTTGCAGGCGCCCGCGGATACGACACCGGAGAACGAAGATGGCGAATGAGCGCTGGACGTATCAAGTGATCGAAGTGAAGAACGGATTCTGGGGCGTGAAACGCGACGCAATGCAGGACCGCCTCAATCAGCTCGGCCTGCAGGGCTGGGAACTGGTGTCCGTCCTGCAGACCAATCAGCTGCAGCCGACGCACTTGTACTTGAAGAAATTGTTGTAAGGAGCTGCCGACCCGCCTTGCGCAGGAGAGCGCCATGAATGCTTCCAAGCGCGGCTATGCGACCGTTTCGGCCATCGTGTTCACCCTCGTTGCTCTATTCCAGTTATGGCGCGCAGTCAGCGGCTGGCCGGTGCAGATCAACCACATGGACATTCCCGTGGCAGCATCCTTCGGCATCGCCGCGGCGACCGCTCTGCTGGCGATCTGGGGCTGGCGTTCGCGCTAAGCTCCGCCGCATGCACCCCCGCGACTGGCGCTTGCTCAATGCCGAATCGATCGAGGCCATTCCGGCCGCGCTGGTACGCGCGCGCGGCAATGCGACCGCGCGGCGGCTGGCACACGCCGACTGG
>JBKJTK010000253.1:0-4863 GCA_046590875.1 Chiayiivirga sp. | reverse complement strand
TGTTCCGCAATCGCAGCGCGACGCGGATCAAGGTGTTGCTGGCGGATGCCACCGGTGTGTGGCTGTGCACGCGTCGATTGCAGTCGGGGCGCTTCGTTTGGCCGCGTGCTGGGGAGGCGTTGTTCGCGCTGTCGCCGGCGCAGTTTTCATGGCTCTGCGCAGGGGTTGATTGGCAGCGACTGAGCGCATCAAATACATCTGCGAAATTCGTCTGATTGAGTCGTAAAGGTGTTGTCGAAAAGGGGCTGATTCGCTAGTCTCACGACATGGATTTCGCACAGCTCTCCACCATCACCGACGCCAATATTTTGCGCGGTCTGGTGGTCGAAAAGCTCAACGAAATCGCGCTTCATACACAGCAGCTTTCCGCGCAAGCCAAGACGCTTGCCCAGCGCGACGCACTGATCGCCACGAACCGCGCGATGCTCGCCGAGCACGACGCACTGATCGCCCGCCGCGACGAATCGATCCGCACCCGCGACATTCACATCGAGGCGTTGACGCGCGAGGTCGCGCGTTTGCGGCGGGTGCAGTTCGCGGCCAAGTCCGAGCGCATGGATCCGGAGCAGCGGGCGCTGTTCGACGACACCATGGCGGCGGACCTGGCCGCCGCCGAAGCCGCGCTGGAGGCACTCAGGACGCCGAGCATCGAGACGCCTGCCACACCACGGGTCGCGCCCAAGCGTCGTCCGCTGCCGCCGGAATTGCCGCGCGTCACCACCGTGCACGCGCCGGACTGTTCGGGCTGCCCGCGCTGTGGTGGTAACTTGGTACAGATCGGCGAGCACGTGCGCGAGCGCCTGGCCTGCAAGCCGATCGAATTCTTTGTCCGCCGTGAGGTGTACCCGCAGTTCGCCTGCCGGCCCTGCGAGCGGATCGAAGCGGTGGCGGTGGCACCGGCGATTCTGGATCGCAGCCAGGCCGACCCGAGTCTCTTGGCACAGGTCGTCATCGCCAAGTACACCGACCACCTGCCGCTGTACCGGCAGGAAGCGATCTATGCCCGCAGCGGCGTTGAGCTGTCGCGCTCGACGCTGGGCGAATGGATCGGCGCCGTCGGTGTCGCGCTGCAGCCGCTGGTCGGCGCGTTACGGCGTGAGCTGCTGAGTCAAGAAATTCTGCATGCCGACGAGACGCCGGTGGAGCAGCTTGATCCTGGTGCCGGCAAGACTAAACGTGCGTATCTATTCGCCTACCGCAGCGCCGTCGCGCCGCTGGTGGTATTTGACTACTGCAGTAGCCGCAGCGGCCAGCACGCGCAGCGCTTTCTGGATCACTGGCGGGGTCACCTGATGGTCGACGATTTCGCTGGCTACAAGGCGCTGTTTGCCAACGGTGCCACGGAGCTTGCCTGCTGGGCGCACGCGCGACGCAAGTTTGTTGACCTCGACAAGGCCAGTGGCAGCGCGATTGCCAAAGAGGCGATTCAACGCATCGCGGCGATCTACCGCATCGAGGACCAGGCGCGGGAATTCGATCCCGCTGCCCGCCATGCCCATCGGCAACAGCATGCGGCGCCATTGGTCGATGCTTTTGGCCAGTGGCTGCGCGATCTGCATCCGAAAGTGCTCGGCAGCAGCGGCACCGAACGCGCCATCGCCTACAGCCTCAAACGCTGGCCGGCGCTACGCCGCTACCTCGACGAAGGACGCCATCCGATCGACAACAACCCGATCGAGAACGCCATACGACCGGTCGCGCTCGGCAGGAAAAATTGGCTTTTTGCTGGATCTGAGCCCGCCGGCAAACGCGCCGCCGCGATCATGAGTCTGATCGCCACCGCCAAAGCCAACGGCCATGATCCACACGCCTGGCTCAGCGACGTACTCGAACGCCTGCCGACCACGCTCGATCGCGACATCAACCGCCTGCTGCCGCAGAACTGGAAAGCTCGCGGCTGATCGCTAACGCGTTGGATCGCGAATGGGTAGGTGTCGTCAGCAGGCGCTTACGAGAGGTCAGCAAAGCCGGAACGCTCAAGGCAAGAGCGTCATGAATCCCGAGTTGACGGGAAGCTCCCTACGGAATTGTTAGGCCGCCCCTGACGCGCCGCTTGCCGGTCGCTGCGCTGCAGGAAGAAGAGAAAACACGGTGGCCCCACCGACGAGTACGAGGACAAGAAGGAACTCTAGAGCTGACGCTTTGCCCGCGTAGCCCGCAACGAGCGCAAAGCTTGTCATAACCACATTTGCCGCTACGCACACGACCCGGAGGCCAGGAGCAACCGCTCCATATCTGCGTCGAAGGAGGTTGAGCGCACCTGTCAGAATCATCGCCAAGCCACCGCTGGCGAACCAAACGGATGCGCTGGTCAACTGCGTGAAGTATCGAGGTGTGGCAGCGATGTGAATCATTCCAAGCACGATAATCCCCAGACTCAACGCGAGGTAGACACGGCGCATTTGACCCTCCCCCCAAGTGGTAAAAGATTTCGAGAGCCGAAAAAAACCCTACAACCTCAACACCTGAATTAAGCCGAGCCGCGAAGCGGCTTCGGGTTGAACTGTTAGACCTCTGGGCGATGCATAGGCACCACGTACTCTTGTTGTTTGCCACTCTCATCTGTCCAACGTTGAGTGACATGGATCTCACTGGCTGACTTGCGTTCCCAGCAGAACGAGCTGGGAGCGTTGACCGGCGAGAAGCACGCCTTGCCCGGAGCAATCTCGGATGCGTTCCAAGTGAAGGTGTTCCAGGTTGAGGTCACTTGCCCGTTCTTGAGCGTCACGGTGCTTCCATCTGTCGAGTTTGAGTACGAAGCATCCGCATGACGATCTGATCGCATTTTGTCCGGTCCGAGAAACGTGTATTCCTCATAAAACGCGGAACCGTCTGGCGCTTTGCCAATCCAGCGGCCTTCCAAGAACTTGAGGTGATTGAAGTCGCTGGCTGTGAACATATCTTTCTCCGGCAAGGACGTGCAACCGCACAAGATTGCAAGGATCGTAGAGGCTACAAGAAATCGCATACGAGAATCTCTCAAAGAGGTCTAACGCCGAAGTAAGCCTAGCCGCGAAGCGGCTTCCGCTTGAAGGAGTAAAAAGGAGACTTCCCGCTCCTGCGGACCACCGCTCGGCCTCGAGGGCCATGATGGTTTTCACCATCGGCATTTTTGGAGGGGAAGTCTCCCATGAACACTGATAGCTATCGGTATCGACTTGGCCAAATCGGTGTTTTTTTCCTGCACGCTCGACGACGCCGGCCGCGTCGTGCAGCGGCAGGAACTACGCCGCGACGCGTTCATTACCTGGCTTGCGAACGTGCCCGCCGGCACCGCCGTGGCCATGGAAGCCTGCAGCGGTGCGCACCACTGGGCGCGTCGCTGCGTCGAACACGCACTGCAGCCACGATTGATGGCCGCGCAGATCTTCAGACCGTTTCGCAAGAGCCAGGCCGCGAAGAACGACCGCAACGACGCCGAGGCGATCGTCACCGCGGCGCGGCAGGGCAACATGCACTTTGTGCCTGTGAAGTCGCTGGATCAGCAGGCGCGTGGTCGTCATCGCCCAGGCAACACCGGAACAAGTGTGGATCCGCGACCTCGCCACGCGATTGCCGTTCGGCAAGGTGCTGGTCGCCATCGCCAACAAACACGCGCGCCAGGCCTGGCCGATGCTGGCGCGCGATGAAGACTACGACCCCGAGGCCTGGCTCAAGCACCCGATGGTGCAGCGCCCGGCGAGCACGCGCCGTAAAGCAGCGTCCATGCCCTGATGAAACAAGGTTCAACGCCAGTGCGAACGAGGTAGGCAACCGGTCAGACCGGCCCGAAGAGAGCCTGACTAACTTTTCGGCGCCATCCACGGGCTGCGGCTGATCCCCGCGTCCGGGCGACACCGATGAATGAACGAGGCCTTCGGGTGCGGTTTTTACCTTGGTCCGGATCAGCGACACCGATCCCACAAGACCGTCTACGGAAATGCAGTCTGGCTTCAGTTGCCGCCCCGCACCGACGCAGTCGCAACACCGCCACACGTACGACAGAGGTCAGCAACGCCGGAACGCTCAAGGCAAGAGCGTTAGGCCAGCCCTGTGATAGACCGGGCTTGCAAAGCCTAATTAACGCATATACAGTAATTGCCGCATGAGCCACGATCCCGCCAAGCGTCGAACGAACTTGCACAAGCACAAAATCGACTTGTCCGGCTGCATGGAAGCGTTTGATGGCCCCATGCTCACGCGGGAGGATGACGGCGAAGATTACGGAGAGCAACGGCTGGTGAGCCTGGGATGGGCGCATGGCCGAGTGGTTGTGCTGGTGTGGACCGACCGCGAGGAAGGCCTGAGATTGATTTCTTGCCGAGAGGCCGAACCCCATGAACGAGAAGCGTACTACCGCGCGTACCCAAAAAACTGACGTGCCCTACAACCCTAAGAGCAAGGCAGCCACCCTGAAATATTGGGAAGGGGCAACTGCCCACAAAGGTGTGGCGGAACTGCGTGCCAAGCGTGGGCGGCCAGCGAAGGCAGCTGAAGACCGCAAAGAACAAATTGCGTTGCGCGTGGATAAAGAGGTGCTGGAGTGGTATCGCGCACAAGGCAACGGTTGGCAAACCCGAATGAACGCAGTCTTGAAAGCGTTCCGAGATGCGACGCTCTAGCTGCCGGGCCTAACGCTCGAATTAAACCGAGCTGCAAAGCGGCTTCGGCTTGACGGAGAGAGCAGCGTCAGCGTCGGAATCGGCGGCGCTCGCGGATGCGGTCATAAGCGGCGTTGATCGCGCGCGCGCGCGTTTCGGCCAGGGCGCGGATCTCGTCGGCGGCACCGGCGACCTTGTCGGGGTGGTACTTGCCCATCAGTTGCCGATACGCGCGGTCGATGTCGGTGTCGCTGGCGTCGGCCGCGACGCCGAGCACCTCGTA